>PWYO01000098.1 GCA_003567835.1 Actinomycetota bacterium
ACTGTATATAAGGAGGAAATTTAGTGCCGGATAATGCCAATACAAATGAATTGCAAGAAAGAGTTATAAAAATAAACAGGGTTGCCAAGGTGGTCAAAGGCGGCAGGCGCTTTAGTTTTAGCGCCCTGGTGGCTGTAGGCGATATGAATGGCAGGGTAGGCGTAGGCTATGGAAAAGCCAATGAGGTGGCTACGGCCATACAAAAGGGAATAAACAGTGCCAAAAAAAATATGTTTGAAATTCCTTTAATTGAAGGGACCATACCCTATCAAATTGATGGGCGGTATGGTGCAGGACATGTGTTTATGAAACCGGCCATTGAGGGAACCGGGGTTATTGCAGGCGGTCCGGTAAGGGCGGTCATGGAACTTGGCGGGGTACAGAATATACTGACCAAGTCTTTGGGAAGCCCCAATGCATTAAGCATCGTCAATGCTACTGTAAACGGGCTTAAGTCCATTAAGACCCCCGAAGAGATCAAGAAAATTAGAGAAAAATAATGGATATGGAGGAAGCACCAGTGAAATTATGTGATATAAAGCCGCCCAAAGATGCGGTAAAGAGAAAAAAAAGAATAGGAAGGGGAGACGGCTCAGGCCATGGGACCACCTGTGGAAGGGGCACCAAAGGCCAGCTGGCAAGATCAGGCGGTAAAACCAGGGTAGGATTCGAAGGCGGCCAGATGCCTCTGCAGCGGAGACTTCCCCAACTGAAAGGCTTTAAAAATACCAGGAAAAAAATCTATAATATTCTCAATGTAGGTGCGCTTGAAAAATTTGACGCCGGAGATGTGGTGGATTATGAAAAGTTAAAGGATGCCGGTTTGATCATGAAAAAAACCAGGATGGTCAAAATTCTGGGAGAGGGCAAGGTTACCAAAAACCTTACCGTAAAGGCCAGTTCATTTAGTAAGCATGCTGTAGAAAAAATTGAAAAAGCAGGCGGTAAGGCGGAGGTTGTATAATATGTTTCGGGCTATTGTAACCGCCTTTAAAATCACGGAAATACGCAACAAGATTCTTTTTACCATCGGCATTCTGGCTGTTTACAGTTTTGGCGCCACGCTCACTGTGCCTGGTGTGGACCCCACGGTGATTACCGAACAGGTGGAGACCGGAGTTATGGGGATGATGGATCTGTTTTCCGGCGGTGCCCTGGGCAGATTTGCTGTATTTTCTCTGGGTATTATGCCTTATATTACCGCCACCATCATCATGCAGCTTTTGCAGGTGGTCATACCCAAGCTTGAGGCTTTGTCCAAGCAGGGAGAAGTGGGAAGAAGGAAGATTAACCAGATTGCCAGGTACATGACTGCGGGTCTTGCCCTGGCCCAATCCATAGCCATGGTCTTTTTCTTCCGAGGTTTCGGGGCAATTCCAGATTTTAATATCATGACTGTTACCCTCATTGTTTTGACCCTTACTGCGGGAACCACCATCATTATGTGGTTGGGTGAGCTGATTAATATACACGGCATCGGTAATGGTATTTCTCTGATCATTTTTGCTTCTATTGTTTCCAGGCTTCCGGGCCAATTCATTACCATGTTCCGGGTTCAGGTCAGTTATGTGATCGTTGCCTTGTTTTTGCTCATTTCTGTTGGTGTGGTTATGGCCATCATCATGATTCAGCAGGGGGAAAGAAGGATACCCGTCCAATATGCGAAAAGGGTGGTAGGCAGGAAGGTCTTCGGGGGACAGAGCACCTATATTCCCCTTAAGGTGAACCAGTCAGGGGTTATGCCCATTATATTTGCCATATCTGTACTGCTGTTTCCGGCAACAATTGCCCAGTTTATTCCGCATCAGGGCATACAGTCTTTTGCGGATGCGCTAAGTCCCACGGTTGAAGGGGCAGTCAATCCCATATATGCGGTTACCTATACCGTTCTGATTATTTTCTTTGCGTATTTTTATACGGCTATTACCTTCAATCCTTTGGATACCGCAGATAATTTAAGAAAATACGGAGGATTTATACCGGGCATACGGCCGGGGAGCAATACTTCCAGTTTTCTTACCAATGTGCTGAACCGGATTACTTTGCCCGGCGCGGTATTTTTGGCCATTGTGGCTCTGCTGCCCGAGATCCTTATAAACTATATGCAGCTTCCTTTCCGGTTTGGAGGCACTTCCATCATTATTGCTGTGGGGGTTTCCTTGGATACCATGCGGCAGCTGGAATCTCAGTTAACCATGCGAGATTATGAGGGGTTCTTGAAATGATTATCATATTATTAGGGGCTCCAGGGGCAGGCAAAGGGACCCAGGCCAAAAAAATATCAGAGAAGTTTCAGATCCCCCATATTTCTACAGGGGATATTTTGAGGCAGGAGATCAAGAAAAAAACAGAGCTGGGCCGGAAAGCAGAGGCTTGTGTAAAAAAAGGCCATCTGGTCAGCGATGATCTGATTCTTGAAATTATTAAACATACCATACAGCAGGAGGAAGCAAAAAATGGTTTTCTCCTGGATGGTTTCCCCCGTAACATCACCCAGGCAAAAATGCTTGAAAAGATGCTGGACCAGCTCGGCTATTCTGTGGATAAGGTGATAAATATTGCGGTAAACCAGCAGGAAGCGATACGAAGGCTCTCTTCCAGAATGGTATGCCCATCCTGTAAGAAAACAACCACATCCAGCGGCAATGAGAAGAATACCTGCACCCACTGCGGAGAAGAACTGGCCAAAAGAGAGGATGATGATCTCTCGGTGATTAAAAAACGGCTGAAAGTATATGAACAGGAGACCAAGCCTTTAATTGATTTTTATGGGGACAAAGGCTTGTTGGTGGATGTGGATGGAGATGCCTCCCAGGGCAAGGTTACGGAAAGGGTATTTGAGCATCTATGATCATTTGCAAGTCTGCACAGGAGATCAGGCAGATGCGTAAGGCTGCAGCTATTGTAGTCGAGGTTCTTTTAAAAATTGAAGATATATTAAAACCGGGGATGACCACGGAGTATTTGAACCGTGTTGCGGAGAAAATTATTGATAAGCGGCATGCTGTACCCGCTTTTAAGGGCTATAAGGGCAGCATAAGCAAGAAACCGTTCCCCAGCAGCATATGCGTTTCAATTAATCAGGAAGTCGTACATGGAATCCCTTCCAAAAGAGAGATTGCGGATGGAGATCTGGTATCCATCGATGTGGGGGTTAAGCTCGGGGGCTTTTTTGGAGATGCGGCCCGGAGTTTTCTCATGGGAGAGGTTTCCCCGGATGTCCGCAGGTTGTGGACTGCGACCAAAGAAGCATTGCACCAAAGCATAAGAAAATGCAACAAGGGGGCTAGGCTCTCTGATATTTCCCATTGCATAGAAAGCAGAGCAAAAAAAGACGGTTTTTCAGTGGTCAGAGATTTTGTGGGCCATGGCATCGGAAGGGATATGCATGAAGAGCCCCAGATCTTAAACTACGGGCCGCCGGGCAAAGGGCCGGTACTCAAAAATGGGATGGTGCTTGCCATAGAACCCATGCTCAATATGGGGGCCAGCGCGGTAAAAGTGCTCAAAGATGGGTGGACCGTGGTCACCAAGGATGGCAAAACATCCTGCCATTTTGAAGATATGGTAGCCTTGTCTGAACATGGGCCCTTGGTGCTCACCCAAACTTGTTAAATTAATAATAGACATTGAATAAAATTTTTGATAACCTACATATTTGCGCTTTAAATTAACCATAGGGGGATAAAATTAGTAAAAAAGAGGGCGTAATTGAGGCTGAAGGTACTATACTGGAAGCTTTGCCCAATGCGATGTTCAGAGTAGAATTGGACAATGGTCATAAGATCCTTGCCCATATATCCGGGAAGATGCGTATGCATTATATTAAGATTTTACCTGGAGACCGGGTAAGGGTAGAGATTTCACCATATGACTTAAGCAGGGGCAGGATTACATATAGAAAGAAATAATCAATTAAAAGAGGTTGTAAACATGAAGGTAAAACCATCGGTTCGAAAGATGTGCAACAATTGCAGGATCATAAAAAGAGAGGGTAAAGTCATTATCATATGCAAGAACCCTCGCCATAAGCAGAGACAAGGTTAAGGAGGAATAAAATTGGCTAGAATAGCAGGGGTGGATATACCCAAAGATAAGCATATTAGCATAGCTTTAACCTATATTTACGGGATTGGCAGGTCAAAGGCTGCTAAAATTTTGGATGATTTAAAAATTGAAAAAACCCTAAAGACCAAGGACTTAAGTGAGGCTGAGGTTGGGAAAATAAGGGAGTACATTGATTCCAATTTGAAGGTGGAAGGTGACCTTAGAAGAGAGGTTACCCAAAACATTAAAAGACTTATTGAAATAAATTCCTATAAGGGGATCAGACATAAAAGAGGGCTTCCGGTCAGGGGCCAGCGGACGCATACCAATGCCAGGACCAGAAAAGGCAGAAAAAGAGGCGTCGGCATTCGAAAGAAACAAATAGGCTAAATAGGAGGTACATAGATTGGTTAAGAAAAATGCCAGAAAGAGAACCAAAAAAAAGGCTCGAAAAAATATTGCTTATGGTATTGCCCATGTGCAGTCAACTTTTAACAATACCATTATCAATATTACCGATAAGAATGGCAATACCATAGCTTGGGGCAGTTCAGGCGGAAAAGGATTTAAAGGTTCCAGAAAAAGCACCCCGTTTGCAGCCCAAATTACAGCAACTGAAGTTGCCAAAGCTGCGCAGGAACATGGCATCGCCAAGGTGGATGTCCGGGTTAAAGGAGTCGGGTCCGGTAGAGAGACTGCAGTTCGGTCACTGCAGGCTGCAGGAATAGAAATAGGTGCGATATCCGATGTAACTCCTGTGCCACATAACGGGTGCAGGCTTTCAAAAAGAAGAAGAGTGTAGAAGGAGATAAAAAGGGGTTACAAAAAAATGACGAAAATTAAGCAATCATCCTGCAGGCTGTGCAGGAGGGAAAAACAAAAATTATTTTTAAAGGGCCAAAGGTGCTTTACGGAAAAGTGTGCTATGGAACGAAAGCCTTATGTACCTGGACAAAGAGCCAAAAGAAGAGTGATCGAATCCGAGTACTATCTGCAATTGCGGGAAAAACAAAAAGCGAAAAGGTTCTACGGTCTCAGGGAAAGGCAGTTTAGAAATTATTATGAAAAAGCGGTACAAAAGAAGGGCATTACCGGGGAAGTGCTGCTGCAGTTTTTAGAGACCAGGCTGGATAATGTGGTCTATCTGATGGGGCTTGCCTCTTCAAGAGAACAGGCCAAGCAGCTGATCGGTCATGGACATGTTGCCGTTGACGGAAAAATTGTGGATATTCCTTCCTATCAGCTGAAGGAAGACCAGGAGATCAGCATAGCCAAAAAAAGCCAGGATATCGTTCCTGTAGTTGAAGCCAAAGAAAGTGCGGGGAGCTTGACTCCTCCAGCTTGGCTGGAAATTGATTTGAACAAATTGACGGGCAAAGTGCTTAAGGTTCCGGAGCGGGAAGAAATCCAGGTGCCCATCAATGAACGCTTAATAGTAGAGCTGTATTC
>PWYO01000240.1 GCA_003567835.1 Actinomycetota bacterium
ATTGCTTTTTTGCAGTTTTTACAAATTATTTTTTCCATTTTTTAAAACCCAGACAAACATTATGGCCGCCAAAACCCATAGAATTGTTTAAGGCAATCTCGACATTACGTTTTATGCTCCGTTTCGGGGTATAATTTAAGGTGCATTTGGGATCAGGATTGTCCAGATTCATGGTTGGCGGTATGATATTGTCGCATATCGCAAGAATGGATGCCACCGCTTCTATGGCTCCCGCTGCACCAAGGCAATGACCGGTCATTGATTTGGTAGAACTGATATTGATGTTTTTGGCGTGGCTGCCAAACAGCCGGCTGATGGCGGTGCTTTCTACCACATCATTTAATGGTGTTGAGGTTCCGTGGGCATTGATGTAATCGACCTTATCCAAGCCCACATTGCCATCTGACAGACATTGCTGCATGCATCTGGCCACGTTTTCTCCGGTTTCTTCAAGGGCAGTCATATGGTAGGCTTCTCCAGAGAGGCCGTAACCAAAAATCTCAGCATAAATATTGGCTCCCCGTTTTAGGGCATGCTCCATTTCTTCCAAAATCAGTATTCCGCAGCCTTCCCCCATCACAAAGCCGTCCCGGTCCCGGTCAAAAGGACGAGAAGCCTTCTGAGGCTGATCATTTCTTCTGGAAAGGGCATGCATGTTGGAAAAACCGGACATACTCAGGGGGGTAATAGGTGCTTCACTGCCCCCTGCAATCATTACTTTGGCCTTTTTGCGCCGTATGACTTCAAAGGCATCACCAATGGCATTGGACCCGGCAGCGCAGGCAGTGGTGGTGGTGCTTACCGGTCCTTTGGCTCCGCTGATAATGGAAACCTGTGCAGCAGCCATATTGCTTATGATCATGGGTATTAAAAAAGGGCTGACTCTGTGGGGACCTTTTTCCAGCATCCTCTGATGTTGTTTTTCCAGCGTGGCCAGACCCCCCACACCGCTTCCAATGTATACCCCCACTTCATAATGATTGCGGTCATGGATCGATATCTTGGAATCTTCTAAGGCCTGCAAGGCTGAAGCCACCCCAAATTGCGCGAACCGATCCATTCTCTTGGCCAACTTGGGCTGCATGAAATCAGTGGGGTTGAAATCCTTTACCTGGCCAGCGATCTTGGAGGCGATATTTTCCAGATCAAAACCTTCTATTCTGCTAATCCCGGACTTCCCCGCTTGAATGTTTTGCCAGAAATCTTCAACATTTACGCCCAAAGAAGATATCATGCCCAGGCCGGTTACTACGACCCTTTTTGTATGACCATTATTTTCCATCATCATCCCTTTCTAAATTCCCATTCCACCATCTACATTTAACACAAATCCAGTAATATAATCCGATTGCCTGCCGGCTAGAAATATGATGGCCCTGGCCACATCATCAACGGTCCCCAATCTCCCACTGGGTATAATGTCCACTATTTTTTGTTTGACCTTATCAGACAGGTTTCTGGTCATCTCCGTATCGATGTAACCCGGCGCTACCGCATTGACCTGAATATTTTTTGAAGCAAGCTCCTTGGCCAAGGATTTGGTAAGCCCGATTAAACCGGCTTTGGATGCTGCATAGTTGCACTGGCCGGCATTTCCATGCAAGCCTACAATGGAAGAAACATTGATAATTTTTCCGCTCCTGTTCTTAATCATCCCCCTGATCACACTTTTTGCACAAATAAACGCCCCGGTAAGGTTAATCTCCAGCACTTTGTTCCATTCCTGAAGCGACATGCGCATCATCAGGTTGTCCCGGGTAATCCCCGCATTGTTGATTAAGATGTCAATTTGGCCCTGTGTATCCAAAATCTTTTCCACATTTTTGGATACATCATTTGCATTGGTAATATCAACATTCATATACGAAATGGCGTCCTTGCCAAATTGGTCTGCAAACGCTTCTTCTGTTTCTTTTCCCTGGGCATCATTCACATCAAAAATACATACGCGGGCCCCTTGTTCCAACAATGCCTTGGCAATCATTTTCCCAATTCCTCTTGCCCCGCCGGTTACCAGGCAGGTTTTTCCTTTTAATTCCATCAGACTAATTATCCCCCTTCAAATTTTTAAACAATTCTTCCCTGTTTTCTGTATTATATACATGCACATCACTGCCGTGACTGGCAGCAATGGGCTTGACCAGTTTTGTCAATACATCCTTGGGCCCAATCTCTATAAAAGTATCAAAGCCCTGGTCCAGGAGCCGCATGACTGAATCCAGCCACCTTATTGGCTGCACCAGCTGTTTTTGCAAATTTTTTTGAACCTCTCCCTCGTTGATCAACCCATTGGCCGTAGAAGAATAAAAAGGTATGTTAAATTCCCCAATATGCAAATGCCGGGACATATACTGGGCCAGTTTTTCAGATATATCTTGCATAAGGGGGCAGTGTGAAGCCACACCCACTTTAAGGGGTATCACTTTTTTTATGCCATTTTGTTTCATGGTCTTTATGGCTTTCCGCACCATTTCCCTCTCTCCGCTGATCACTGTCTGTGCAGGATGGTTGTAATTGGCAATATAGACGGATAATTTTAATTTTTTTATGGCCTGCTCGATTTGTTCGGGGGTTTTCCCCAATACAGCAGCCATTAACCCCCCGGACCTTTTATTTTCTTCTGCCATCAGCCGGCCTCTTTTTATAACCAGTTCCAATCCCTTCTCAAATGTATAGGCACCGCATCCATAAAGTGCGCTATAGTCTCCCAGGCTATGGCCTATGGTCGCACCTGCCTGCTTAGACAAAGACAACTGGTGGTCTAAATAATCATATAATGCGCAGCTTAAGGTATAAATGGCAGGCTGACTGTATTCCGTTTGATTCAGTTTCGAACCTTGGCCAATGATTGCAAGCAAATCTTCGCCTAAAGACTGACTGCACTGGGTAAAATAATGGGCATATGAAGGATTTTTTTCAATAAAATCAACACCCATATTTTCATATTGTGAGCCCTGGCCCGGAAACATTAAAACCATCTTTTTCATATATACCCCCTACTGCAGCGCAAACATAATCTCTGCACTGCAGGCCAATTGGCCATCGACTTTGGCCGTTGCCCTTGCTTTTCCAACACCCCGCCTAAATTGCAGGCATTCCACTTCCAATTCCAGGCGGTCACCCGGTTTGACCAGTTTTTTAAAACGAACCCGGTCAATACCCGCAAATAAGGCAATTTTTCCTTTATGTTCGGGCAGGGCAAGCAGAGATATGGCCCCGGCTTGGGCCATTGATTCCACAATTAGTACCCCGGGCATAATAGGATTGGACGGAAAATGCCCTTCAAAATAATATTCCTGCTCCTTGACTTCTTTTATGGCCTTTATTTTTTTTCCTGGTTTGATCTCTATGACTTCATCCACCAGTAAGAAAGGTTCCCGATGGGGGATAATCTTTTTAATCTGCGCCTTATTGAATCCAGACATCTTATTCCTTTCCATGTTTTTTTGTTAGACGCAAAGGTATGCCTATAGTTTCAAAATAATGAAAAATCCAATTCTTTTGATGGTCTTGTTGTGGCCTGAATGCGCATCAGGGTCAAGGCCGCTGTATACAAGAGTTTCCGCTGCCTAAAAAAGTAAAGCAATCACCAATAGACCATCATGCAAGGAATCTGGGCCGGATGATTGACCCTTTTGCGGTTATCCGATGCATATTGTTTGCAGCGGGCAAAAATGCAACCATTTATTGAAGGTTTTCAGGGTTCAGCCCAAGGAGTTCTTTGGGTACAAATCTGCCATCTTTCCGGATCAGTTTCTGGTCAAAATAGATCTCTCCACCGCCCATTTCTTTGGTTTGAATATGGATTAGGTCCCAGTGAATGGATGACTGATTTCCATTAGAGGCTTCTTTATAGCATTTCCCGGGGGTGAGGTGAAAACTGCCCATAATTTTTTCGTCAAACAATATGTCCTTCATGGGTTTTAGGATATAGGGGTTTACCCCTAGAGCAAACTCCCCAATATATCGGGCCCCTTCATCAGTATCCAGCACCTGATTCAATCTATGGGTTTTATCGGACCTGGCTTCAACAATTTTACCATCTTTGAATTTAAAAAAAATATTTTCATAGGTCACCCCCTGGAATACAGCTGGGCAATTGAATTGGATATAACCGTTCACCGAGTTTTTTACCGGTGCGGTAAACACCTCGCCATCGGGTATATTATGCTTTCCTGCACACTTTATAACCGGTATATCTTTCATAGAAAAAGTCAAATCCGTGCCGGGACTGACAATCCTTACCCGATCTGTTTGATCCATGGCTTCCACCAAACCATCCATAGCCTTAGACATTTGCGAATAATCAAGATTGCATACATCAAAATAGAAGTCTTCAAAGGATTCCAGGCTGGTTTGGGCCAACTGTGCCAGTGAGTCATTGGGGTATTTCAGCACCACCCAATTGGTATGGTTAATTCTTTGTTCATTGATAACCTCTGCATAATATTTCATATAAGCATTGATATTTTCTGGCTTTATATCCGCAAGCTCATTGGCATTGCTGCCTGCCCTTATGCCGATAAAGGCATCCATGCCCTTCATTTTCACCAAGTCGCAGGCTGCATCAAAATCCAGTTGTTTCTTGGTCACAGATTTGAGCATTTCCCTTCTGATACGGTTGTTTTCCAGCCGGGTATAAGGTTCAGCCCCGATCCGGTATATTTCTCTTATCAACACTTTTACCAGGCTTAATGCCGACATACCCAAGCATTCGATCATCACCCTTTGCCCTTTCTGGATTTCACAGGAATATCCTATCAGGTTTTGCGCAAGCCTATATATTCTCTCATCTTTCATGGTTCCTCCATGCCTTTGAAAATTTTTTATATCTTTTCAAAATGACCGATAGACGCATATCATTAAAAAACGATTCTTACCTACGATTGCAATCTTATATCAATCATTGATAAGGCAATGGCTATATTCTATCAAATCGAAAGCAAATAGAAAGCTTTTTCTATTGTTTTTTTCAATGATGGTCTTATCATTTTCCTGGCAAAAAATGACAGGGATTCGCAATGGCCTGCCCGCAGGATCCAATAACCCATTTCATACGCACACATATAGAAACACATGGACTGCCAAAAAGCCGGCCCAAACCACACCAGGTAAAGGTCAACATCAAGCTTCCCATTACCGCTATTGCCGCCATAAATAATTGGGGGCCTACGCGCTGCATAATGCGCCAAAGGGAGCAAAAAGATTTGCCGCCGGGCAAAGTTTTGCATAGGCATTTTGAAAGCAAAGCATTGGGCCCTGCATCCGCATACCAGCCGCCTTGCCGGCGGTGCTGCGTAAACCGCTGAGAAGAAAAACTGCTGATTTGGTTTGCATGCTGGAAAACATATGCCCAACCTTGTTATCTGCAAAGGGTTTTGCCTATTTTTTCCCGCAAAATAGAAGAAATGCTACTCTATTAAGGGCTTTCCGCTCTTGATTCTTTCAATCAGCTTGGGCACCACTTCAAACACATCCCCTACAATACCGTAATTGGCCACTTTAAAAATAGGGGCCGCAGCATCCTTGTTTATGGCTACGATAATATCTGAGGTCTGCATACCCGCAAGATGCTGTATGGCCCCGGATATGCCGCAGGCAATATATATTTTAGGGTTAACTGTTTTCCCAGTCTGCCCTACCTGGTGGGGATAGGAAATCCACCCTGAATCTACCGCCGCCCGGCTGGCGCCCAATCCTGCGCCCAGCACCTCGGAAAGCTCTTTTAGCATAGAAAAATTTTTGCCCTCACCCAGGCCCCTTCCCCCAGCTACAATGACCTCATAGTCGGACAAATTGATGCTTTCCTCCTGCTTTTTATCTGTGCCCGTCATTTTGTATTGGGTGCCATAATGGCCTGGCTGAATCTTTATTTCTTTAAACTGGCCCTGTTTGGGGGCATCAATTTCAATTTTCTCCATAACATGAGGGCGCACTGTAGCCATCTGAGGCCTGGTCTTTTTGCAAACAATGGTCGCCAGCACATTGCCCCCAAAAGTGGGCCTGGTCTGTTTTAAAAGCTTGGACTGGGAATCGATGGCCAAACCGGTACAATCAGCGGTTAAACCGGTTTTAAGGATTGCCGCCACCTTGGGTATCAGGGTCCGCCCAAAAGGAGTAGCCGCACCCAAGAATATGTCCGGTTTCACTTTTTTAATGGTTTTCACCAGCACCTTGCTGTAAATGTCATCAAAATGATTCTCAAAGACTGCATGCATCGCTGCATACACCCAATCTGCGCCGTACCGGAATGCTTTCTTTGCCTCATCCTGACAAATGTTTCCTACAACCAATGCATAAAGCGGGGTATCTAGATCTTTTTTCAGCTTGTTTGCTTCAGAAAGAAGCTCAAAACCCGAATCAAGCACACGCCCATCATGGGTCTCCAGGTATACCATAATGCCCCGATGGTCCGTAAAATCCATATCCGGTGCTTGTTCCTTAATTTCTATGGCATCAAATTTGCAAACTTCTATGCAGGCTCCGCATAAAATGCAGTTTTCATTGATATAAGCCATTTTATCCTTGATATCCACTGCATCGTAGAAACATACCTTCTGGCAGAGCTTGCATCCTGTGCACTTGTCTTTAAAAACTTTTATGTCCATATTTCTATGCCCCCTGAACCACATTAAGCTGTTTTAGTTTTCCAAAAAGTTTCTCCACTTGTTCGGCTGTGGAGCCCTCCAGCATCATGACTTCATGTTTGCTCTGGGGCGTAAATACCTTGACCACCTGGGTAAATGATCCGCTTAACCCCACTTGTTCAGCGTCCAACCCTATATGATGGCGGTCCCAAACGGGGATCTCCATTTTTTTGGCCTTCATTTTACCCCTCAGAGAAGGCACCCGGGGTTCATTGATGTCTTTTACCACGGATATGGCAGCCGGAAGCTGGGCTTCTATGATTTCATAGCCGTGTTCCATCAGCCTTTCTGCTTGGATGCTTTTTCGATCCAATTTACATATTTTGCTCACATAACCGATAAAAGGCATATGCATACGCTGTGCAAACTCAGGTCCTACCTGCCCGGTGTCCCCGTCAAGGGTCTGTTTTCCAAAAATCACCAGGCCTGCATCCCCTATTTTTTTTACAGCAGCAGCCAGGGTTACCGCTGTAGCCCAGGTATCTGCCCCGGCAAACTCCCGGTCAGACAAAAGGACTGCCTCATCCATGCCCACAGACAGGGCATCTTTTAATATCTGCTCCGCTTGCGGGGGCCCCATGGTCAGAGCCACAGTCTGGCTGATCTCTTCTGATTTCTCCTTCAGCCTGACCCCTTCCTCCAGGGCATAATTGTCGAAAGGGTTAATGATATTTTCAACTCCCTCCCTGACCAGGGTATTGGTCTGGGGATCTATATGGATATCTGTGGTTCCAGGAACCTGTTTTATGCATACTACGACTTTAATTTTGACCACCTCTTGTTTAAAATCCTTTTTTTACTAAATCCAATGCGATGACATCTCTTTGTATCTGATTGGTGCCTTCATAAATCTGAAGAATTTTGGCGTCCCGCATCATCTTTTCTGCAGGATACTCTTTCATATAACCATAGCCGCCAAAAATCTGGACTGCATCTGTGGTGACCTGCATAGCCATATCTGAGGCAAAAACCTTAGACATGGCCGACAGCCTGGATATGTCTTTTTGCCCGCTATCAATGGCTTTAGCAGCATAATACACCAGGTTTCTAGCCGCTTCAATCTGTGTAGCCATATCGGCTAGCATATGCCTTATTGCCTGAAAAGAAGATATGGTATTGGAAAATTGTTTCCTTACCTTTGCATAGGCCAATGCTTCCTCCAGTGCACCCTGGGCCAGACCCACCCCCTGGGAACCCACCGCAGGCCTGGATTGGTCCAAGGTTTTCATGGCCACCAAAAAGCCCATACCTTCCCTGCCAATCATATTTTCCTTGGGTATCTTGCAGTTATTGAATATGAGCTCGCGGGTCGCGGAAGCTCTTATGCCCATTTTGTCCTCTTTTTTGCCAAAATCGAAGCCCTCGGTGCCTTTCTTCACAATAAAAGCGCTGGCTCCCCGACTGCCCTTTTTGGGGTCGGTCATGGCAAAAATGGTATATATGTCAGCTTCCCCACCATTGGTAATCCATTGCTTGGTTCCATTTAATACATAATAATCTCCCTCCAAAACAGCTTTGGTTTGAATGGCACCGGCATCGCTTCCCGCTTCCGGTTCAGTGAGCCCGAAGGCAGCCAGCTTCTGGCCAGATGCCAAAAGAGGAAGGTATTTTTCTTTCTGCTGCTTGTTTCCTGAAATCAATATGGGCAGAAAACCAAGCCCGCTTGCTGCATAGGATGTTGCCACGCTCAAGTCCCCCCTGCTTAATTCTTCAGTAGCCAGGCATACCTCAAAAATCCCTGTGCCCATGCCCTCATATTCTTCGGGTATAAACAGCCTGAATAAATCCGCATTGCCAATCTCTTGTATAATCTCGGAAGGGAAAACCTGGTTTTGGTCCAGCTCAGCTCTTACCGGCTTAATCTTCTTTTCGGTAATTTCTTTGCATATGTCCACAATCATTCGCTGTTCTTCCGTTAAAAAATAGTTCATGGGACCCTCCACATGATTTTTTCAATTTACAGTTGGTTAAAAAGACGCTGGGCTATTTGATTAGTTTCATTTTTTACCTGTTTATTGAAACTTTCCCCTACAGTATCCGTCTCTTGCCAAAACAGAATCCAAAAAAAAGGGAGAAAAAATATGGAATTGACCAAAACCATCCTTATGCCAAAATACAAGCTGCTGTTTAGCCTGGGTTTTGCCCTGGTCATGCCCATTGCAGCAAACTTGTTTTTTTATTTGCCTTTTACACCTGTCCCGGTTACGCTGCAGGTGGCCACTGTGCTTCTGAGTGCGGTGATGCTGGGCTTCCCCTGGGCTTTTTATTCTCAGCTGCTATACGTGGGTATGGGTTTTATGGGTCTGGGTGTATTTGCCGGTTTTAAAAATGCCTATTTGGCTTTCGCCGGTCCCACTGCTGGTTATATATTGGGTTTTCTTGCTGCCAGTGCGGTTACCGGCTATTTGTTTCATAAAAAAAAGACGCCCGCAGGCCTAACTTTATCTCTTGCCGCAGGACTTTTATGCATTTACGCGCTGGGATATGTCCATCTTTTTCTCTATATTAGCCGGACAACATTTGGCATTGATGCATGGCTGTCCACTTTCAAACTGGGTATAGCCCCCTTTATTATTCCTGATACCTTAAAACTCTTGTTGGCGGCAAGCATCTATCAAGCAATCAAAGGGAAACAGTATGAGCAAAATGATGATCAATGATCTTACTCTAAGAGATATATTCCAAAACACAGACCCTCAAGCGCTGGATACATCAATTCTGGATCAAATACTCCAGCATTATCAAGGATTGGGTGTGGACCGTGCAGAAGTTTTGGGCGGCTCCACATTTGAAAGAATGCTTGACAACCAATTCTATAAAACGCCATTCCAAATCTGTTCCTATATCCACAAGTCTTTGCCCAATATCCCCCTTCAGGTTTTAATTGGGGCCAGAAACCTCATAGGAATGGAAATCTATTCTACAGACATCATAGACCGTTTTATCGAACATTGTATGCAAAACGGCATACGCTTTTTTCGGGTCTATGATGCCTTAAATGATACCCGTCACATGCAGCATACCGCAGATACCGTCATAAAAAGCGGGGCAGGGCTGCAGGGAACATTAATCTATGACCATCATATGGACCATTCTTTTTATATGGATAAGGCCAAGCATCTGCAGGAGATGGGCTGCCAGGAAATATGCATCAAGGATGCGGAATCAACCTTGGTGCCTTCCCGTACTGCCCGCCTTTTTGAGAAATTATCTTCTCATCTAAAAGTACCTGTATTTTTAAGTGCCTACAATATCCGGGGCCTTCAGGCCCTAAATTATTACCAGGCCTGCATCCATGGGTGCAGCGGTATTGATCTAAGTTTTCTCTCTTCCTCCTACTATGATTACACCCCCACTGTTTTTTCCCTGCTTAATAGTATGCAGGGAACCAAATTTGAGCAAAACCTGGATTACGCCAAAGCCTTGGAGTTTTATCAAGATATTAAGAAATACATCCATCCGCATCTCAGCCAGGAACTGTACTCTGACCATTTTATATTGAAATCACAAAACCAGAGCTTGCTGCCCAAATGGCTGATCAGCTCCATTAACAAACAGTTAAAAGAAATCGGAGAAATCGAACAGATGGGCCAGGTTATTGAAGAGATCATCAAAATAAAAGAGGAGCTTGGAAACCCATCCCTGGCCACTCCCATCGGCCATATCATTGCCAGCCAGGCCATCCTGAACATCATCATTTCTGACCAGCGATGGGAAATTGCTTCAGATGAGATCAAAAAATTTGCTGCAGGGTATTTCGGCAATCCTCCGCAAACCATGAATCCAAAAATCAAAGCCAGGATCATGAAGGATAACGGGGAGACAATAATTCAAAAATACGAAGCCACGGATACCTTTGCGCAATGCCAGGAAGAGCTGGCCCCCATTACAGACCGTCATGAACATATCTTAAGCTACTGTTTTTTTCCTGAAAAGACCTTAAATTTTTTAAAAGCCAAAAAGGAAGATAAACCAAGAACAGAAAAATCCATCCCTGAGTCCCGGAACTTGGATAAGATAAATATGAAAAAATTAAGGGAGATTACCGATCTTGTGGAAACTTCCAATATTGATACAATCAATTTTGAAATAGAAGGCATAAAAATTTCCATAAACAAATCCCAGACCACCGCCCCCCAGCCAGCTGCTGGGCCAGCAGAAGCTGCACCACAAGTCTCTGCGGGAAGCCATGCAGTCAAATCCCCCATTGTGGGCACTTTTTACCGGGCCTCCAGCCCCGATACACCCCCTTTTGTAAAAGAAGGCCAAAAAGTCAAAAAGGGGGAAACCCTTTGCATTATCGAAGCTATGAAGCTGATGAACAAAATCACTGCAGACACCGATGGAGAAATTGAAAAAATTTTGGCAGTCAATGAAGAACCCGTGGAATTCGGACAGACATTAATGCTTATCAGGAAAGAGGAATCGGATGTTTAAAAGAGTTTTAGTAGCCAACAGGGGTGAGATAGCCATTCGGATTATCAGGGCCTGCAAAGAATTGGGTATAGAACCGGTTGCTGTTTATTCTACAGCAGACAAGCAATCCATGCATGCTAAGATTGCTGACCGAAGCATCTGTATTGGTCCTCCCCAGCCCAATAAGAGTTATCTGAATATTAATAACATTATTGCAGCAGCGGAAGTTACCAATTGCGATGCACTGCATCCCGGCTATGGTTTTTTATCTGAAAATCCTTCTTTGGTCGAATCCTGCACCAAAAATGACATCACTTTTATCGGTCCACCGCGCGATGCCATTATGCTGGCCGGCAATAAGTCCAAAGCCATAGAGGTGATGCGACAAAATAGAATACCGGTCATTCCCGGCTCCATCGGCAATATTTCCGATTTACGCCAGGCGGCCAAGATCAGCAAACGCATCGGATATCCGGTTATCATAAAGGCTTCTTTTGGCGGAGGGGGCAAAGGCATGCGTATATGCAACAATCAAAAAGAGCTTTCTGATTTCCTTTCCATTGCCATTTCCGAATCAAGATCTTCCTTTGGCACTGAAGAGGTGTATATCGAAAAATACATTCCCAAACCCAGGCATATTGAATTCCAGATTGTAGCGGATAATTTTGGAAACATTCGCTGTGCAGGCGAACGGGAATGCTCCATTCAAAGAAGGCATCAAAAGCTCATAGAGGAAGCGCCTGCCTGCATTTTAAATGGCAAACTGAGAAAGATAATGTCTGAGACTGCGGTAAGGGCCGCGCAGAGTATCGGTTACCAGAATCTGGGTACCATTGAATTCTTGCTGGACGGTAATCATAATTTTTATTTCATTGAAATTAACACTCGAATCCAGGTAGAGCACCCGGTTACCGAAATGGTCACCGGAATGGACCTTGTAAAGGAACAGATTAAGATGGCTGCCGGGCAAAAATTAAGGGACCGTGAATGGGGAAAAAACAACGGTGTTGCTTTTGAGTTTCGAATCAATGCTGAAGACTCCCAAAATAATTTCTCTCCCTCCCCGGGAAAGATTACCGATTACTATCTTCCCGGAGGTCCTGGAGTTCGAATTGACACTTTTATTCATTCCAACTATACCATATCCCCTTTTTACGATTCCCTGATTGCCAAACTTATTGTATGGGGCAATGACCGCCGGGAAGCCATCTCCAGATCATCCAGAGCGCTTGAAGAGTTTACCATTCAGGGCATAAAAACAACCATACCCTTCTATCATAAAATATTGAAGAATGAAAAATTCATGGAGGGGAATATACATACCCATTTTATCGAAGAGGAGCTGGGGGTATGATCCTTTTGGGTATCCAGGATTTGGCCGCATCTCAGTAGCAAAACATACCCGCCAGAGCACCGCTGCAGTCCCTTAAAAACAAGGTGTCCCCGTCATTGTTCCAGACCGGGGTTTGGCTGTTCCAGTACAGCCGTTTATGGGTATCTTGGCCCTCCCCGCTGTGTATGTATACCTTTTTCGCCGGCTGCAATACAAACCGGGGGAACTGATAGATATTGGTGGCCACATCCTTGATGGTCCACCCGGTAAGGTTTATGGGCTCCGCGGTTGTATTGATCAATTTTACATATTCACCATTGAGATTGAACCGGTCATCCCCAGGCGCATTGTAGTTTAGGACAATTTCTATGCCCTGATGGTTGGACTCTTTCCACAATCCCAGATTCCTTTTTTTTGCCCGATGCTGGGCTTCAAAAAGCATATCCAGATAGTATACATCCGGTTCAAAGGGATAGACATGGGCAAAACCCCGCTCCACCAGTTCTAAATTAACAAAAAGGTCTTCCAGGAAAATGTAGCGCAACAGCCTCCCATACCTGTCCCTGTCGGTTAGGTCCTGCTGCATGACAACCACCTTCTCTTCTACCATAGCCGCCAGCGCAAGGGTCGATTCCTGGTAATAATATTCTTCTTCTTCCGGGGTATTGATGCCCAGCAGACGCACCCTTTGTCCGCCGGCTACCAGTGTGTCCCCGTCAATGACATAATCCACCACATATTGGTTTTCTTCCAATACAGGCCGGCATTCTATGTCTGGCTCATAGAATAGGGCGCAGCCAGAAAAAAGAATGACCGCAGCCAGAACCAAGGCAAGGCTAATGCTTCCTGATTTTAGAAATATCATCAAATGTTTTTTTGTTTAACCTTTTTTCCAGATTATAGAAGGAAGGACTCGACTTCCTGTTGATATTCAATAATTCCTGGTCAACCTGTTTTTTGGTACGATTGAGCTCATCCCCAAATTCCCTTGAAGATTTGCGGAAAATATTGCCTTTAAAGATCACTTTTTGCTGGGTATAGTCGGAGGTAACCACATAAATTTTGTCATATTTTTGATTGCTTTCTACCAGCTTTTCAATCACGCTGTCCGCGGTCTCCCCCCTCTTGGAATACATCACCTTAATATTATGGTAATAATGGCAGGCGCGGGCCTGATTGTGGCTATGCCTGGCATCAAACACGATAACCACATCTTTTTTTTTATGGTCGTGATAGGCGATAAGATCATTGATAAGGCGGTCCCGGTAAAAAGCCAGGGAATTGTTATCCATAGTTTTGGCCTTGATAAAATGAAATATAAAATTATAGCCGTCAACTAACACCAGATCGGTCATTTCTGCAGCCCCCTATACATGGTATATAAAATTATACCACTGGCCACAGAAACATTTAAGGACTCCATACGGGTACTCATGGGGATATGGACCAGGTGGTCGCAGTTTTTTGCCACCAGCCTGCTTAAACCCTTTTTTTCACTGCCCAATACCACCAGTGCGGGATAGGCCCATTGGACTTTTTCAAGATGTTCAGCCTGGCCTTTGGCCGCCGCCCCATAGACCCAGAAACCAGCCTCCTTGACCCGATCTATGGCCCGAACCAGATTGGTGACCCGAAAAACCTTGACTCCTTCCAGCGCACCGGCAGAGACTTTGTTGACTTTTGCAGTCAGCTGAACACTTCTGTTTTTGGCAATGACAATGCCCTGGGCCCCAAAAGCGCTGCAGTTCCTGATGATGGACCCAAAATTTCCCACATCGGTAATGCCGTCAAGCATCACCAAATAGCTTTTTTTGGTTAGACCGGCGTTCATATACTGGCTCAGGTTATAGTAATGATAGGGTGAAACCTCTAACACAATACCCTGGCTACATGCACCCGCATCCCCCAGCTTTTCGCTTGCAAATGATTCAAAAGTATTTTTATCCATCTCCTGTATCTCAATATCCCTTTTGAGGCATTGATGCTTAATCCAGCTGGTAGAATCCGTTTTTTTGCGGTGTTTATTTAAAAAAAGCCTGTATATTTTTCGATTGCCCGCATTCTTGGCTATGGCCATATAGACAGAATTTGTCCCATATACATATTCTCTGTTCCTGTTATTGTCCATAATCAATAATGATTAAAATAGAGAACCCGATGCAATTCTCTTTTGGGCACATGAAGGGTTCCCTGCTCATCCTTATAATACTGTATGGAATCCGTACCCGCATGTTCTGCCATGGGCTGTTCTGCTGGATAACCAAAGGCAACCACCAGCACCACTTCCCTTTGCTTGGGAACACCGACCATCTTTTCAATGCTTTTTTTATCAAAGGCTCCGATGATACAGCTTCCAATTCCTTCTTCCAGCGCAGCCAAAACCAAATTTTGAGCCGCAGCCCCGCAATCAATGGTATAATACCGGGAAGAAATTTCTTTGTTGACCACAATACATATAAAAGCCACCGGCTCTTGCCCTTTTTGGGGCCGTCCATAGGGTTTGATGTAACCGGCCCATTGGGTATGTTCAAAGATTTGACCGACCAGTTTTTCCTGGTTGACCACCACAAATTCAAGCGGCTGCCTATTGGCTGCACTCGGGGCCAAGCGCGCTGCATCCACAAATTTTTCCAGCAGGACAGGGTCAATTTTTTTCTGCAAAAACTTCCGAATGGTCCTTCTTTTGGTTATAAGCTCATACACCATCTTGGCTGCCTTGATATTTCCAAACCGTTCCTTGTTTCCTGTCCTCCAGGACTACGCCTTTTTGTGCAAGAGCCTGCCTGATCTGGTCCGCTTTTTGATAATCTTTTTGCTCTCTGGCAGTTTTTCTTTTTTCAATCATCGCTTCAATTTCGGCAGCATCCATCTTTCTTTTTGTCTTTTGATCGCCCACTTCATCCTCAAGGTCAAATCCCAATACCCCGGTAAGCGCCAATATGGTCTTGCTTGCAAGTTCCAGGCCGCCCCTAATTTGGGGGCTGCTTGTAAAATCCGGATCCTGGATGATCATATTGATTTTTTTTACCAAATCAAAAATGCTGCCGAGCGCTTTTGCCGAATTGAAATCATCATCCATAGCCCCCCTAAACCCCTCTTCGGCCTGCTGCACCAGGTCTTTATAGGCTGAATCGATGCCATTCTGTGCACCTTCTGCCGCAATAAAGGCCATATTCCGCAGTGTATTGGAAATCCTGGCCACTGCAGTTTTTTCCTCCTGCAGTTTTTTATCACTAAATTCAAGAGGGCTTCGATAATGGGTGGACAATATATACATTTTGATGACATTGTGATTGTATTTTTTTAAACAGTTTTTCAGTATCCATTCATGTTTTAAGCCGCTTGATTTAGACATTTTCTCTTCTTTTACCTCAATCATTCCATTGTGCAGCCAGTACTTTACAAAACCCCCGGCCTCAGGGAAAGCGGCCTCGGATTGGGCAATTTCATTTTCATGATGGGGAAAAACCAAATCCAGCCCCCCGCCGTGGATATCGATCTTTTTATCCAAAAGGCCGGTGGACATCGCAGAACATTCAATATGCCACCCCGGCCTGCCTTTTCCCCACGGGCTGTCCCAGCTGGGCTCTTCGGGTTTGGCTTTTTTCCAAAGGGCAAAATCAATCCTATTTTTTTTACCCCGCTCCTGGATGTCCTGGCTCTTCATTTCTTCAATTTTCTGTCCTGAAAGCCGGCCGTACGCAGGAAACTTGCCCACATCAAAATACACATTGCCGTCTACAATATAACCGTATCCATTTTGGATAATCTTTTCTATGATGCGGATAATCTGGGGTATGGTGTCCGTTGCCAGAGGCATCTTCTTGAATCCTGATATTTTCAGATTCTTAAGGTCTTGAAGGAATGCTTCGATATACCTTTTGGTTATGTCCTGGTAAGGGACGCATTCTTGCTTTGCCTTCTGGATGATCTTGTCCTCTATATCTGTAATATTCTGTACATAATCGACTGCATAGCCTTTAAATTCCAAATAATTTTTAATCATATGAAACACAACCACCGGCCTGGTGTTGCCAATGGTAATATAATTATAGACTGTGGGACCACACACATACATACGGACCCGGTCCCCCTCTGGCGAAAACACCTGCTTTTTCTTTTCCAGCGTAT
The DNA here is from genome assembly GCA_003567835.1 of Actinomycetota bacterium. GTDB lineage: Bacteria > Actinomycetota > Humimicrobiia > Humimicrobiales > Humimicrobiaceae > Halolacustris > Halolacustris primus. The sequence goes on from PWYO01000240.1 coordinate 16,528, forward strand.
TGTAAACCTTAAGAGTCATGTTTGGTATTATCCTTTCCATTTTTCATTCTTTTTAGTTCCTGTTCTAGAAACGCAATTCTGGCACAGCAGTCACTTAATACATCATTGACCGGGTCAGGAAGATTCATCCGGTGAAACTGGTCAGAGAGGACCTTTTCTCCCCCAACCTTTACAATTTTTCCGGGAACCCCCACCACCGTACAATTATCGGGCACCGGCTTGATGACCACCGCGCCGGCTCCGATGATTACATCGTCTCCAATTTCTATGGACCCCAGGACCTTGGCGCCTGCAGATATGATCACTCTATGCCCTATGGTGGGATGCCTTTTGCCTTTTTGTTTTCCCGTTCCCCCCAGGGTAACCCCCTGATACAAGGTCACATCATCGCCAATCTGGGTGGTTTCCCCAATGACAACTCCCATACCGTGGTCAATAAAAAACCTCTTTCCGATCTGGGCTGCGGGATGAATCTCTATTCCTGTAAAAAAACGGCTTGCCTGGGAAATCCATCTGGGAATAAAGGGCACCCTGTGTTTATGAAGCCATTGGGCAATCCTGTGGTTTATGACCGCATGCAGCCCCGAATAGGTGCATAGAATCTCCAAACTGCTCACTGCAGCAGGATCCCTGTCTTTGGCAACCGTAATCTGTTCTCTTATTTCACCAATCAATCCCATTTTTCTTTACATGCTCCCTGGTCTGCTTGATTCTTTTTATGCATGCCTGAGGGCCCAGTATGCTTATAATCTTGGGAAGCTCCGGCCCATGCGTTTTACCCGTAATTGATGCCCTTATAGGCATGTACAAAAGCTTGCCCTTTATTCTATCGGATTTTAAACGGTTTTGCATATCCTGGATGATCTGCTTGGCTTCCTGTGGGGACAACTCGCTTTTATGAGCCCTTTTTTTTAACTCTGAAAGCAAAACATGGGCCACTTTGCCTGCAGCATTTTGTGCCAGGATTTCCATTGATTCTTCACTGTAATCTTCAATCTCCTGGCAAAACAGCCCCCCTAACAGGTCAGGGAGCTCTGATAATACCTTGATTTTGTTTTTATACGCTTCTACGGCCATGGTGATTTTGTCCATGGGCCGTCCGCAATCCAGATCTTTTTTATCAATAATGCCTTCTTTGATCAAAAAAGGAACCGCTAAGCTGACCAGCTGCTGCTCATCCAGGCGCCTGATATGGTTGCCGTTGATCCAGTCAAGCTTTTGTTTGTCAAATATGGCAGGGCTTTTACTCACATCCGATAAGCGAAACCGTTCTGCAGCCTCATCAAGGGTAAATAGCTCATCTTGGTCGGGCGGTGTCCAGGATAAGGTGCAGAGATAGTTTCCCAAACCCGCAGCCAAATAGCCCATTTCTCTAAATTGGGATATGGTGGTGGCACCATGTCTCTTGCTAAGCTTGGTCTGATCGGGACCCAGTATCATAGGAAGATGCGCAAAATAAGGGGGCTTATATCCCATTTCTTTAAAAAGAATAAGCTGTCTTGCCGTGTTGCTTATATGATCTTCCCCCCTTATAATGTGGCTGATCTCCATTTGGGCATCATCAACGACAGCCCCAAAATTATAAGAGGGTGTGCGGTCTGACTTCAAAATGACAAAATCACCCATCAAAGAAGATCGCAGGCTGATTCTGCCCCGGATAAGGTCATTGAAAGTGATCTCCCGGTCAGGGACAACCTTAAACCTTATTGCAAAACCTAAACCTTTTTGCAATTTTTCATCAATTTCTTTTTCGCTTAAGTTCCTGCACCGGTTGTCATATTTTGAATCCTGTCCAGCTGCATATTGTGCCTTCTTGAGTTTTTTTAGCCTGTCCGGGCTGCAAAAACATCTGTAGGCCGTTCCTTTTTCCAACAATTTTTTGGCATACCCTGCATACAGGTCAAGCCTTTCGGACTGCCTGTAAAATGCATCCCAGCTGATTGAGAGCCACTGAAGATTTTCGATAATAGACTGCTCATAGGACTTGCTGGACCGTTTTAGATCGGTGTCCTCTATTCTCAATATCAGCTTGCCGCCCATACTCCTGGCTGCCAGCCAATTAAAAAGGGCTGTTCTAGCCGTTCCAATATGCAGCCCCCCTGTAGGAGATGGCGCAAACCGCATAACTATTGACACATCTTCTCCCTTGCATTCTATATCAATTGATGTCTATTGTAACAAAACCACAGATTGTGCCGCAACTCCCTCGCTCCGGCCTATAAAACCAAGCATCTCGGTGGTGGTTGCCTTGATGCCGATCTGTTGTACCTGAATGCCTAATACAGATGCCATATTCTTTTTCATGCCGGCTAAATAGGGGGATACTTTTGGTTTCTGAGCAATGATGACCGCATCTATATTGACGATTCTTTTGCCTTGTGACTGAATCTTTTCCCATACTTGCCCCAATAGCCTTAAACTGGAAATATCTTTATAGCGCGCTTCTGTGTCCGGAAAATGAACCCCGATATCTTCTAGACCGGCTGCCCCCAGCAAGGCATCCATGACCGCATGCACCAATACATCCGCATCCGAATGGCCCTCCAGCCCCCTGGGATACGCTATCTGGACACCCCCCAGTATCAGCTTTCTTCCTTTTTTAAGCTTGTGGACATCATAACCGATGCCCACCCTAAAATCCTGCACCCTGTTGGTCATCTATTCTCCCTCATAATCAGTTCCGCCAAGAATAAGTCCATGGGGGTGGTAATCTTAATATTTTCATGCCTCCCCCTGAAAATCTTGACTCGATGGCCCAGCCTTTCTACCAAGCTGGCATCATCTGTGCCCACGAACTTTCGCCTTCTTGCCCACTTGTGTGCTTTTATAATCACCGGGTAAAAAAACACCTGAGGGGTCTGGGCATGCCAGACCATATCCCTTTGAATGGTACGGTCAATGAGGTCATCATGCACCACTTTTTTAATGGTCTCACAGGCAGGAGCAGCCATGATGATCCCTTTAATGCGTACGTCTTTTTGGTTTTCTTGGGTAAGCATTTGGATAATGCCGCTTACTTCCTCAGAAGTTACCAGGGGCCTTACGCCGTCATGGACAGTAACCGTTTTGGCATCCTCAGGAAGTTCTATGAGGGCATTGTATACAGACTGCTGCCTGGTTTTGCCCCCAAAAATGGTCTTTTTGACTTTTGAGTAGTTGAATTTTTTTAAAATCTGATTGTTGCAGAAATCATAATAATCTTTGGAGACCACCAAGTATATTTGGTCTACAGCAGAAGCTTTCTGAAAAGTATCCAAAGTATGGGCCAATATAGGTTTTCCGTAAAGGCTTAAAAACTGTTTGCTTATATTGCTTTTGAGCCTGGTTCCCTTCCCGGCAGCAGTGATTATGGCAATGTTCATATATCGTTTTAACCCAATGAATAAAATACTATTAGATCACAATTTCAGCCTTTGCACCACTTCGCCTTTGAAGTTGTATGGCTCATTGTACAAATAATATTCTGAAAATTTCTTGAGCCTTTCATACAATGATTTGGCCCTTACCTTGCCCATACCGCTCACTTGAGTGAAATCTTCTATGCCTGCTGCCATAATATTGCTCAAATTTCCAAACTTTTCAATGAGATTATTTAAAACTGTCTGGGGCAGCCTTCTGGCTTCGGTTACCACCCTGATGCCTCGAGGATGCACGGATAATTCTCTTAGGTTTCCTTGAACCTCATAACCGAGTATATCGGCTATTTTTTCCAATCTGAGCAGATCATCTGCAGAAAGGCCATTGATTTGGTCTTTGACCTCTGAAGGAGATTCTTCCTTTTTGGGATGCGCATAATCCTTGATAATCTTTATGCTATCGTCAACCACATTGGCCATCAGTTCTTCTACCTGCATTTTAAGCAGCCGGCCGTCCGTGCCTAATTCATAGATATATTTTCTTACTTCTTTTTCCGTTTTCTGTACAATTGCAGACCGCTGAAGCACGCTTACCGCATCAAAAAGTGTGACTAAGTCTTCAAGTTCCCGTATGGTAAGATTAAAGGTTAGCTGGTCCAGACCTTTTTTATATTTTTCCAGGGTCTGTAATGCTTGGTTTGCTTTGGAAAGAACCACCCTGGGTTCCTCCATCATATATTTTAAATGGTCAATATAAAGGGTGACAATATCCCTCTTCTGGGAAATGGAAATAACCAGATTTCTGGTCTGTTTGGCCACTCTTTCCGCTGTTCGATGCCTGGTACCGGTTTCCGAGGTATCGATTTCAGGGTCCGGGAAAAGATGGGTATTGGCATAAAGGATCTTTTTGGCATCAGAGCTTAAAATCATGGCCCCGTCCATCTTGGCCAATTCATAAAACTTTGCCGGGCTGAATGCGCAGCCTATATAAAACCCTCCGTTTACCAGTTTCAGCACTTCATCAGAATCACCAACCACCACCAAGCCTCCAGTTTTCCCCTGAAGTATGTACTCGATTCCCGTCCTTAAGATGGTTCCGGGTGCCACTCTTTTAAGGCTATCCAACAATAGTTTATCTTCTATTTCCTTCATTCCTTACATGTGTACCGTTTATACTTTTAACATGCTGCCATTGACCCTTTTTATATCAAAAATCATCTGTCCGTCCTTGGCGCTAACCCGAATTCCCTGTCCGCTTTTAATCTCGCCGTTGATAATCTTTTCTGAAATCGGATCTTCGATTAGATTCTGTATGCTCCTTCTCATGGGCCTTGCTCCCATTTTTTCATCATATCCCTTGGACATCAGCAGCCTCTTCGCACTATCATCGATCTCAATGAGTATGCCCTGAAGCTCAAGCTGCTGGGCCACCCTGGAAATCATAAGGTCGATGATGCTGTAAATCTGGTCTTTTTCCAACTTGTGGAATACAATGACCTCATCCACTCTGTTTAAAAATTCGGGCCTGAATTCCTGCTTCAGCTCACTGGTCACTTTGCTTTTGATCTCATTGTAGGATAGCTGGCGGTTATCCGCAGTTTTGAAGCCCAAAGGCGTGTTTTTCTGTATTTCCCTTGCCCCTAGATTAGAGGTCATAATAATGACCGTATTTTTAA
>PWYO01000087.1 GCA_003567835.1 Actinomycetota bacterium
CATCGCTTTTATATTGGTTGTCTCCCAGCTGGGCCATATGGTCTACGTGCAGAATATACTAGAGCAGGCCAGCAGGGAATCGGCAAGGATTGCAGCCACCACTGCCGATACCCAAAGAGCAGAAAAGACAGCCCTGCGCATAACCTCCGGCCTAAAACAAGAAGACCTTTCGGTCAATGTGATGCCCCGGGATACCCAAAACCTGGCCATAGGAGATTTTGTCCAAGTAGAGCTTACCTACCGTTACCGGGGCCTGGCTGCGGTCATTGAGGCCTTGACCCAAAAAGAGATTAGATTGCAATCTATGAGCATGATGAGGATCGAATGCATAAGCAAAAAGGAAATGTTTCCCTGACAGTTATGACATCTGCAGTGCTGCTGTTTGTATTCTTTTTTATCCTGTTTGATCTGACCAGGATATTTGTGGCAAGAGAGCAGACCAAAAACGCTTCTGATGCAGCAGTGCTGGCAGCAGCACAGAACCTGATCTACTTTGACCAGGACAAAAGCAGGGCCATTGCCAGAAAGGCGGCAGGTGAGCATGGCTGCAGGCTGGTGTATATAGAGGTTGGATACGATGAGGTTATAGTCTGCGCAGAGATAGAGCCCGACCTGGCCCTAATAGACCGCTTTTTTCCCCAGGGACTGCGCATACAGTCTGTATCAAGTGCAAAGGTACTCTATCCCTGGGACCACGGCTTTGGCTATTGCAGCTATTATCAATTCGACTATGGGAGGATCGATGGATGAGATAAACAATATATTTTTTTTAGGAAACCTTACCAGGGATCCGGAGCTAGGGCAAACCGAGAAGGGGAGCCCTTATGCTGAGATTTCTTTGGCGGTAAACCAATACTACAAAACCAGAGACGGAGAACAGATGCAGGCTGTAGATTATATACAATTGACCTGCTTTAATACCCTTGCCCGAAACTGCGCTTCCAGTTTAAGGAAAGGAAGCAGGGTGCTGGTGGCAGGCCATGTAAAATTTAGGCCCAAGCTAGAAGAGGATAAAAAAGGGCCCAGGATGTTTTTGACCGCTGGCGTAGTGGCAGCCAGTTTGGAGTTTTGTGAGCTGTCCATAGCAGAACACTGAATGCTTTTTAGGCTACGCTTTCAATGTTCCGCTGTAGAAAAACAAAGCATACAGCAGTACCTGGGGTCTGACAAATAGGGTAAACCAAACCGCAATTCGGTTACCGCTGACTGTAGTGTTGCATATTTTACCAATGATAAGGACCATGTTTTGGATATCAACCTGGACATCGAATTTGCAGATGGCAGAAAAGGGTCTAGAGATGGCCCTTAGCTTTGACTGCAGCCAAAAGGCGGCTGGCTGAAAGCCTTTGGGGATTCCACAGCCAGGTTTTGAGGCAGGGAGGCCAATGTCTGGTTTCTAAAAGTAGCTTATCTTTTCCGAATGAACCTTTGGGCGCTGTGGCAGTCGGGTGGAGTGCACAGGATGGCTGTATTTATCCTTAAGCAGAAAACAGATAAATACCTTTGTTGGCAATAATACGGGTTTCGGAAATGACAGGCCCATAGCAACCTTAAAGCTTGTGCTTGAAAACCCCGGGGGCATTATCGCTATGGAGGATGCAGAAGATGCGGCCAATACCCCGGTCGGGGCAAGGGTTAATGTGTTTTTGACGCCGGGCTGGAATCCGGTTTCATCTGGGGATATTTTATCTTGACCGTATCAAAAAACATTTGAGAAAAATAGGGTCATAACAGTCTTTCAGGGAGAAAGAACAACACTTTGGGAGGTATGAGTTTGAAAAGATTAAAACCGGATAAGAGGTTAAGGTACATATAGAGGAGAGGGTGTCCGATCCTTCAGGTAGGTTACCCCAGGCTCTAAGCTGCTCATATCAAATGATGAAGATCCCCTTACCGACAAGCCGGTTGAATTTTCAGAGCCCAAAGTTGGTAATGGTGGGAGCCCGGATAATTTCAGCATACTTTCACCCATCTTATGATTTTGCTACCCTAAGAACATACAATGAGATTGACCAGGAGGGGATTATGTCTGAGCTAAAATCAAAAATTTCTATTATTGGATGCGGCAATGTTGGCATGAGGTATGCCTATGCCCTGATTATGAATGGTATGGCCAGGAATCTAGTACTGGTAGATATAGATCAGGAGAGGGTAGAAGGGGAGGTGATGGATCTGGTGCATGCAGCCGCATTTGTGTCTCCAGTAGATATTTTAGCCGGAGGGTATGAGGATATCGGAGGCTCAGACTTGGTAGTTATAACTGCAGGCAAAGGACAGGCCAAAGGGCAGAGCAGGCTTGAGCTTACAAAAACCAATGTTAATATATTTAAAAAGATTATACCCCAAATAATGAAATACTCTCCGGATTCCATTATCCTGGTGGTTTCAAACCCGGTGGACATACTTTCCTATGCCGCCTACAAACTTTCCGGGAAACCCTCTAAACAAGTAATTGGTTCAGGTACAACCCTGGATACGGCAAGGTTAAAGTCAGAAATTGCCAAGCACTGCCAGCTTAATGCTAAGAATATCCATGCCTATATTCTGGGGGAACACGGCGACAGCGAGGTCGCTATATGGAGCAGGGCCATGGTAGGGGGCATCCTTTTTAAAGATTACTGCCCGGTATGCAAAAGGGCCGAGGAGTGTAATTTTGGCCAGGATCTGAAGTATATATTTAAAAATGTCAGTCATTCTGCTTATGAGATTATAAAAAGAAAGGGGGAGACTTCCTACGGGATAGGGCTGGCTCTTGCCGATATAACCAGGGCTGTTTTAAATAACCAGAACAGTATCCTGCCTGTCTCTACTTTGAATCCAAGGTATTTGGGCCTGGAGGATGTTTACTTCAGCCTACCTGCGGTAATAAACGAAACAGGAATAAGAGAAGTGTTAAAGCTAAAGCTTAGCCCCAGCGAAGAGGAGAGCTTAAAAGAATCCGCCTTAAAATTAAAGGGCATCATCAAGGAGACTGGTCTTTAGGGTCTTGGGTATGAAAAAGGGTCAAAATTTTCTGTCTTTGGACAGTATTGCCCGGCTAAACCCTATCGGCCGGAGGACCAGAACCTGAGGTTTTTTAAATATACTGGACAATCCCCCTGATACGGCACTCTTTTACCACCTCTGCCTGTCCCACTTCAAGTATGCTTGTATTCTAAGAGACCATTTCAATCATTCGGCACTTCGGCAATTGCTCATGAAAATGAGACAATTTGTTCAGGAATTTCGTGTAGACATTGGAGGGAAAATCCAAACAGAAGGTCATAGCCTGTGCAGAGATAGAGCCTAATCTGGTCCTAACAGACCGTTTTCCTGCAAGGGCTGCGCATAAAACCTGCATCAAGATGAGATAAAATATTGTGCCATGCGTGCTGCAGCTGCACATGCATTATTGTGTATGCAGTTTTTTGAAATATAACCGAGAAAAAATAGGTTTTATATCAGGAAAAGGGGTAGGCCTGGAATAAAAAGAGCATTAAATCAAATATATATGTATACAATATAATAAATATAAATATATTATAATATTTGTTTTTTTGGGGTATAATATAGGTAATATTTCTCTCTAATATTATTTGTAAAGAAAGGCAAGGTTATGAATGACGTGACACCAAAAAGCTCTGGCCAGATATTCTGTCCAAGCTGTGCCAAACCTGTAAACCAGGAGGCGGTAATCTGTCCAAATTGTGGCGTTCAGCTGAAAGAATTAAAAGTATCTTCAGGTTCAATGGAATTGCAGTCCTTTGATAAAAACAGTACCGGGGCACATTTTATGGTAAAAACAGATGGCAATACACTCGCCCAGCATGTCCGTGATTTCCTTAAATCGGAAGGATATGAACTGGAGAATGGGAGCATCCTAAAGGGTGGCTATACCAAGGGTAATCTGGGTAAAAGAGTGATGCTGGGACCATTGGCTAATCTGTATAAGTTTAATGTGGAAATTACTGAAAAAGACGGTATAGCCAATCTTATTTTTTCAAAGGGAATGTCTGGTTTTTCAGGGGGACTCATCGGCGTAAGCAAAATGAACAAAGAAACCGAAAGAATGAGAATGAAGCTATATAATACTTTTTCTAAAAAATAGTTGAATGCTTTTCTTTTTTGGGCAGGAAGTGTAAACAGTTGGGCGCAGCAAGGCAAAAGGAGGCCTATGAGCCCAAGGCAAGGTTTATAAAAATAAGGCACTTAAATAAAATACTGTTTTATTTGCTTTAGCAAACATATGATTTAAAGGACTTTGGGATTTATGATGAAGCAAAAAATGATCTGTTGCCTGATTGTGGTCCTGTTGGCCAGTACAGGGATCCTATGGGGATGTTGTGGCGTTGGAGGCATGTCCGGCAAGTCAGTCGAAGATGAATATATAGAATATAGAATTTATACGTTATTTCCGGAAGTAACAGAAATTAGTATAGGCAGACAAAATGACAGCAAGGCCTTTTCGGAACAGAGTTTAACGGTTGACCAGTATATTGGAAACGAAACAGAACGTATTGCCAAACTGGAGGATATTATAAAGACCATGGAAGAAGTGACAGTGCCCCAAGACTATCAAGAATCACATGGATATTTTATACAATCATTGAACTACGAGATAAAAAGCTGCCAATATCATATAGATTTCCTGGAAACTGGAAACACAGCCAGTGAGGTAAAATCTCATGAATACAGGGATCTTTCTCTAGAGTATACACGCAGAATGGCAGATGCAACACCACAAGCAGAGGATCAATGATGGATTGACAGCAGGCTGGGCTATCCATCTATTATTGAAAACCACAAAAATAATGCTTGTTGAAAATAGGATAATGGGGGGCATGCACTGATGCAGTTTTTACTTTGTGTAATGGGGCTTTGACTCTCAAAATGGTTGAAAGGACCTGCTCAACGATAATGATGTCACTGTCCGTCGCCCTTTTTTTTGAGCCAAAGAATTGAAACAATCCAGCTGGTTGAAATTGTATCGCTGTATTTTACATTCTTTTTTTTGCAGTAGTTATGATGTTTTCACACAAGCATCAGAACCCATTGCCTAAATCATGCTTAAAAACCCAAATCCAATACATCTTCGGATTTGGTTATGGTTTTAGCAATCTCCAGTTTGTGACAATTGAAACCCATAAACCATGCAGGACTTGAAATGCGGCTTGTTTTTGAGCAGGATACCTATTATAGGGATGAAGAGGTAAAGTCCAGGAAAAATAAAATTAGGCATACCATTATATGGGGCTAAATCCTATTTTTCTCCTATCTTCTGCCATTTTCCAATGTATGTTGTAGTAATTTCCCAATAAAATGGGAGGGCAAATAAAATTTTGATAAAAATATTTGAATCCAGTCGCAAGAAAGGGAAGTGGCCACGCTGGTTCTAGGCGAAAAACTATTTTTAAAAGATATAATTTTTGTAATGTCGCAATTAACGGATCAGCATATAGGTTATATA
>PWYO01000319.1 GCA_003567835.1 Actinomycetota bacterium
CAACCGCAGGTGCCTGGAGCAAGGCAGAACGGTTTTTCTTAATCCTCAATCTTTTGCGCCCTTCCCCGATCAGTGGCAAGCTTTAAAGGGATTCAAAAAGATGTCTGCCGCTTCGCTGGATGCGCTGTATGCAAAACTGGGCAAAAACCTAAGGGTAGGGGGAAGAAAAACCCAGAACACCGCACTGGAGATTGTCTTAAACAACTATATTGTGCTCCAGCAGCAGCAGATCGGCAAAAACCTGGCAGATTTTTTGAAAAAAAGCCTTATTTTTATAAACAGCGAATATATTGTGAAGCAAAAAATTGGCCGAAGTGTATACGGGACACCAAAATTTTTCAATTTGATCAAAAAATCCAAAAACACCGTGAAGCTGCCCAGAGGTTTTTTAGGCCGGCTGCAGTCTTTTTGCAGAAAGGCCGACATCGATTTTCGTATCATAGACCAGAGACCCAGAATAGGGGATATAGATATCCAGTCTAAAATACAGTTAAACAAGGCTCAGGGGCAAGTCATAGGCTGCTGCGGGCAGGCCTCCATGGGGGTCATTGTGGCCCCGCCCGGATTTGGGAAGACGGTGCTGGGCATAGAGCTTATTGCCAGAAAGGCAAAGCCCGCCCTGATTATGGTGCACAGGAGGCAAATCTATGCGCAATGGGTAGAGCGGCTGGAAGATTTTTTGGGATTGGCCAAAAAGGACCTGGGCCAAATTTGTTCCCACAAAAAAAAGGTTTGCGGTCCGGTTACTGTGGCCATGATACAAAGCCTGGTCAAATTTCAGGGCTTAAGAAAAATAAGGGAATCATTTGGAACCATTATCATTGATGAATGCCATCATATACCTGCAAAAAGCTTCAGGAAAGCCATAACCAATTTTAACCCCTGCTATATTTTTGGACTTACCGCTACACCCAAAAGGAAATACAATGATGAAAAAATGATCTATTTCTATATTGGGGATATCCTCTGCAATGCACAGGCGCTGGCTGATGAAAGTCCAGGTCTGGACGCCCAAAATGTCCAACTCCACATCCGGGATACCGCACTTGCCATGCCTTTTGCGCCGGAGACCGATGATTTTCAGATACTGAGCAAAATTCTTGTTTTCGATACAGCAAGAAACAGGCTGATTGCGGAGGATATCCGCGGGGCGTTAAAACCCCAGACCCGGATTCTGGTACTCACTGAAAGAAAAGACCATGTGGAGGTCTTGGGCATGTATGTAAAAAGGATGTGCGAGACCATTACCCTCACTGGTGCCGACTCCAAATCTGCAAGAGCAGCCAAGATGAAACAGATCCAGGAAGGCCAGTTCCAGGTATTGCTCGCTACCGGACAGCTTTTGGGCGAAGGATTGGATATAGGCCATTTGCGCTGTCTGTTTTTGGTATTTCCATTTTCCTTTGAGGGCAAACTGGTTCAGTATGTGGGCAGAATATTGCGGGCCAAAGGACCAAAAATGATCTATGATTACAGGGACAGGAATGTGGATTTTCTGATGAAATTATACCGCAAGCGGGAAAGGTATTATAAAAAAGTAAATCTGCTGGATTGAAAAAAGGATCCTGTTTAGCCGATCTTTTGGTGTTGGCTTTGCTGCGGCTGAAGCTCTTTTTTAATTTTTTTGCATTCTTCTATGAATATGGAAGGGTGGGGCTTGATGGTGGGGATACCTTTTTTTTCATACTGCTCTAGTCTTCGGGCATGTTCAAATAAAAGGTTGCAGTGGGTAAGCTTGGTATGAAAATCATCTGAGCGGCTCAGACAATTCAGAGAATTTATCATGATGCGGGCACAATTGGAAACAATATTATCCACCACAGGAACACATTTTTCACACAGTCCGTGTTTATTTAATTTTTGAAAAAAACTGAACTGCTCACAGTTCCTGCACCGAGACAAAAGGGGCCCTTTCTTTCAATATGTTGTGTATAAATATCATATTCCAAAAGATGCAGACTGTAAAGGAGGCAAGGCTATAATTTATTAGTATATTTTTTTAATAGGACATGGACATAAAATCATCTAAACCGCCCGGGTACCATGCTTTTTGGCCGCCTGAACCATATTATGGATGGTTTGAAGTCCAAAAATGACTGTTATATACTTTCTATACGAGCAAATCTTTTTTTTACATAAGGATGAGGACATGAGCAATCTGCACCTGAGAGATTATTTTTTTAAAAATTTAGAGCGCAATAAGGCTGCCTTTTATTACCGGGGCAAGTTCAGGACACTGACATACAGCTTTGACCGGATCTTAGATATGGCCTTACGTTTCTCATCCTTTCTGGACAAGTCAGGGATCAAAAAGGGTGAGAAGGTGGTCATCAAAGCAGAAAGCGGGCCTGAATGGCTGGCAGTATTTCTAGGCTGTGTATTTGCCGGGGTTATTGTAGTGCCCCTGGATTTGCAGTCCAGCAAAGACTTTATAAACAGGGTCATCGGCGATTCGGAACCCAAGCTGCTGGTAACCTCTCAGGATGCCGGAGAAGACATCCAGGATATGGACCCTGAGCACATGTTTGTAGAGGACCTGGAAGAACAGATTTCTTCTCAAGACCGCTATGATTATAAACAGCTGCATGTCGAAGATGATGATGTGGTAGAAATTATCTATACTTCGGGGACCACTTCTGCCCCCAAAGGGGTGATGCTGACCTACAAAAATATCGAGGCAAATCTCAATATGGCTCTTCCTTTGATCCAGAAATGGAAGAAGTTTTTAAAGTATTTGCCCCGGGCCAAGCTTCTTTCCATTGTGCCGCTTTCCCATATGTACGGCCAGGTCGTGGGCTTGTTTGTTCCCATCGCTGTGGACCTGCATGTATTTTTTTCTTACAGTATGCAGCCCAAGGAAGTACTGGCAACCATCAAAAAGGAACGGATTTTGGTAATGGGCGCCCTGCCCCACCAGCTTAAGACCACCAAGGATTATCTGGTGGATGCCTATAAGCTGAATACCGCCAGGTTCCAATCGGTTTTTGAAAAATACCAGGAGAAAAAATGGTGGTTAAGGTTTTTACGGTTCTTTTTGCTGCACATGCGCATAGGGCCTACATGGCTGGGCATTATATCCGGCGGGGCAGAAGTCAGCAGGGAAGTGGATGAGTTTTACAGGGTGCTTGCTTTTGGCTTCTTTCAAGGATACGGTCTTACGGAAACCGCGCCCATCGTGGCTTTGTTTGACCCTACCAAGAACAAGGCTGGGTCTGTGGGCAGCTTCCTGGACCAGGAAAACATCAAGGTAGAAGATGGAGAGCTGTATATTAAGGGGGATACGGTAACCCCCGGCTATTATAAAAACAAGGAAAAAACCAGCCAGTCTTTTAAGGACGGCTGGTTTCGAACCGGCGATCTGGTGGAAGTGGATGAGTCGGGCAATGTATTTTTTAAGGGCAGAAAGGATGAGGTTATTGTCAAGGAAAGCGGCATGAATGTCTATCCTGGCGATATAGAAGAAAAATTCAAGGAACATGAACAAATCCAAGATTGTGTGGTTTTTGGTCTGGACAGGGACGGCAAGAAAATCATTGCGGTCATACTCCCCCGAGACCGAGACCTTAGCGAGCAAAAAGCCCATGATATTGTGGACAGCATCAACGGAGAATTAAATGTCCACCAGAGGGTGGATGACCATCTTATATGGCGGGGCAAGGATTTCCCCAGGACGGCTACCATGAATGTGAAAAAAGGTGCATTGCTGGAAAAAATAGAAGAAACCCAGGAAGGGGACAAGTCAGAGCTTGCCGCCCATATGGCCCAGGACTACCAGGAAGAAAAAGACCTGTACGGCATCATTGAGAACATAAAAAAGTCAGCCAAAAATAAAGGCGGGGAAGCTTCGCTGGAAAAAGATCTGGGTATGGATTCCATGGACATCATAAGCTTTTCTTCAGAAATAGAAAAAAAGTATGGTGTTGATGCTTCCCAGCTGGACCTGTCAGGGGAGACAAAAATCAAGGACATAGAAGAACAATTAAAGAGCCCGCCCTCCAAAAAGACCAGCTTGCCTTTCTTTTCCTTTGCTTATAGCTGGTTTTTTGTGGCACTGCGTACTGTTTTCCAGTATCTTATATTCCCCTTTGTGCGTATGCTGTACCGGACCAGGATCCGGGGAAAACAAAACCTGAAAAAACTGAACACCCCCACCGCATTTATTTCCAATCATGTATCGGTGATGGACACCCTGGTGATTTTGTTTACCCTGCCTGTAAGGCTACGGGCAAAAGTGGCTGTGGTGATGTCTATCGGGCATCATTTTAACCACTATTTCCAAAAGAAGGGAAATATACTGAGGCGCTTGATAGAAGGGTTGGGGTTTTATCTATTCATTAGCCTGTATGTCAATGTCATTCCCCTTTCTCAGCAGTTTGGTTTTGACCAGGTGTTTAAGAATGCAGGCAAGGCTGCAGACCGGGGCTGGAATATATTGATATTTCCGGAGGGATCGGTGACCGAGGATGGGAGCCTCCAGGAATTCGAGCCGGGCATCGGGGTCATTTGCAAGGATATGAAGCTGCCAGTGGTGCCTATGCGGATCAAGGGTTTGTACAATATTTTAAGGAAAGGCATACTCCCTTGGGGCCATCGGCCCAGATTGCCCATGGTTGATGTCCATATAGGCCAGCAGGTTTCTCTGCGTAAAGGCAGTTATGAACAGATTGCCCAAAAACTTTATCATATCCTTAAACAGGAGCTGGATGGAGAATAGGTTCCATGCGGTTTGGCAAAAAATATGGTCAACCACGGTGCGGCTGCACCAGACATAAGCAGCATGGAAGGCAATTTTTTTTTAAGACCAACCACGTATCCGGGGACTGCATAGAAACTTCTGTGAGAAAGCTTCTGACTGGATATGTATTTGTATTCATAGCTGATAGTTGGTTTAATAGGGGCATTACAGGATGCTTGTTTTTGCAGGGCAAAAAGGACCCCGGACCCCTGTCGGGGATGTTATGTTTATGATCAAGAGAAAGGTATACAGATGTTGGTCAACTACAATTATTTGTTAAAGGACGCCTTCCGCAGAGACTATGGGGTAGGTGCCATAGAAGTTTGGGACTCTTATACCATTAAGGCGGCAGTAGATTGTGCCCAGGAAGAAAATTCTCCCTCTGCATTGCTGGCAGGCCAGCCTTTTGTCCAATCTTTGGGCATAGAAAGCTTTGCCAAACTGGCCATTACTCAAATCAATTCCGTAGAAGTACCCATAGCCCTGTGCCTGGATGAATGCACCGACTATGATTTTATATTACAGTGCATCAAAGCAGGCTTTTCCTTTGTGATGTTTGACGGCGGCGGGGGAGAGCATGTGGGCCAGCAGAAGATCGGTTTTCAAGAAAATGTTCAAATAAGCAGAGATGTGGTAAAAGCGGCTCATGCTTCAAAGGTTAC
>PWYO01000080.1 GCA_003567835.1 Actinomycetota bacterium
ATCGATGACCTGGTGCGGGGGGCCATCCTCTGTGCGGTAAAACCGCAGGCGGTTGGACAAACCTATATCCTGGCTGGGCCTCAGTATACCACCATTGCCCAGCTAACCGATTCCATTGCCGATGCTTTTAATAAAAGGCACCCTGTGGGCCATATACCGCTGCTTCCGGTAAAGATTTCTGCGGCCGTATGCGAGAAGGTGTTTCGGTCTTTTGGCCGGGAACCCCCGCTTTACAGGCGCAGGCTGGATTTTTTTTGGAAAAACCGCGCTTTTAGCATAGACCGGGCTGCACAAGAACTGGGCTACAGCCCCCAAATCAGCCTGCCGCAGGGACTGCAGCGGACCGCTGCATGGTACCTTGACCAGGGAATTTTAAACGGAAGGCGGCCGGAGAGAACCTACGTCGGGTTGGATGTCAATTAAAAATAGAAAGGCTGCTATGCGCATCAAGGGGAAAATTGAATCGGTATTGCGCCGTTGCCCGCCGCTTTTTCGGTTGGGCTCCCGCATCTATCATGGCTTAAATCCGGGGTTTAAATCCCTGAGCCCCGGAGCGCCCGGTGCGGTGCAAAAGGCCTTTGCCCTGGCCAAAGAGATGCATCAGGGCGACTGTATAGGCGATTATTATGAATTCGGGCTCTACAAGGGGTATACCTTTTATATCGCCTACCAGGCTGCCAGGAAGCTGGGGCTAAAAAAAACCCGCTTCTATGGTTTTGATTCTTTTCAGGGCCTGCCCCAGGTAGAGGATGTCGATAAAACCGGCGGCCGTTTCTTTGAAGGCCAGTTTGCCTGCAGCAGAAAGCAGGTGGAAAAACAACTGCGCGCCCACGGGGTGGATCTGGACCGGGTCAAACTGATACAAGGCTTCTATGAGCAAACCCTGGACCAGCAGCTCAAAGAAGACCTGCCCGCGGGGCGGGCAGGGGTGGTGCTTCTTGACTGTGACCTGTACTCTTCTACCAGCACTGCCCTGCATTGGCTGCAGGGGCTTATTGCAGATAAAACCGTGGTCATCTTTGATGACTGGTATTCATTTACCGAAGGCGAGGAGCTGGGCCAGCAGAGGGCCTTAAAAGAGTTTGCCTCCCAAAACCCCCACCTTGCTTTTGAGCCGGTTACAGAATTTGAGCGCAATGGCAAGATGTTCGTGGCCCGAAAAAAAGACTTGCCCTAAAACATAAAAAACCCGTTCTGCGGCCCTCCAAAAAAAGCAGGACCTCTGGTTTGGCCGCTTATTTTTCAAATAAGGACTGGTACAGGGCAAGGGTCCGGGCCGCGTGATGGGTCCAGGAGAATTGCTGCGCCTGCTTGCGGCCTTTCTGTGCAAGCTGCCTACGCAGGCTGGGGTCCCCTAAAAGGGTATGCATGGCCTCGCTTAGCTGGCCCGAATCATTGGGGGTTACCAGCAAGCCTGCCTGGCCTACAACCTCGGGCACCGAAGAGGTATGGGAGGCCACAACCGGAGCTCCGCAGTGCATCGCCTCCAAAAGAGGCAGTCCAAAGCCCTCAAACAGGGTAGGGTACACAAAAGCCTGGGCCTGGTTATACAGGTGTACCAGATCCTGGTCTTCTGCCCGGCCCAAAAAATGGATGTCCTGCTTGTAGGGGCTGTCTTCCCAAGCCTTGTAGGAAGGCTCGCTTTTCCAGCCTGTCCGGCCTACGATGACCAGCTTCAGCTGGGGGAAACGGGGCTTGATTGCACCGAAGGCATGAATCAGCAGGGGGTAATTCTTTCTGGGCTCTATGGTGCCCACAGACATGATATATGGTTTTTGGGTCTTAAATTTTTGCAGCACCCGGGATTGGGGATGGTCGATTTTTTTAAAAACAGGGTCTGCAGCGGGATAGATCACCGATATTTTTTCAGGGGGTATGCCCAGAAATTGGATGATATCCTGTTTGGTGCTCCGGGAGATGGCGATGATTTTTTTTGCCCGATGGGCATTGGCCTTCACCTGACGGGTATACTTTTTGATAAACCAGTCAAAATTAAATTGGGGGAACCGTATAAAAGCCAGGTCATTGATGGTGAGCACAATATTTTTATTCCAAGTGGGGGGAATCATAAAATCAGGGCAGTGCAGCATATGGGCCCGAAACCCCAGCAGCTCATAGGCAGGAAAATGCAGCCGGTCCCAAACCCGAAGCTTTTTTTCGGAGACTGAAAAAAGCTTGAGCCGGGCATTGCTTTTTTTTAAGCCAAAAACCTTTTCCAGGTAATCCCTGGTGGTATGCCTGGCTGCCAGTATATACTGGTTTTGGGCATCCAGGGCCAGGATGTTGTGCACCAGGTTGTAGATATAGCGGCCGGCACCGATATCATGGCCGTGATTGGCCAAAGTTGAGATTTCAATACCTACTTGCATACTAGCTCAGCTTGTCGATAAACTTATGGACCGAAGGCCGCTCATACTCCATCTTATTATGCAAAAGCATGCGAACCTTGTCGATCTCAATCCTGAACTTGGTTTGTTCCAGGTTCTGCAGATAGGAGATATATTCCTCATATTTCATATGGCCCACCAGGGCAAACAGCCTCTGATAGGTCTTGCGCAGATTGGACAGGGTATACTGGGGCACATTTTCCACAAAATCAAAGAAATTGGCTTCCCCATAGCAGTACTTTAAAATATCGGGGTCCAGTATTTTGCGGGATATCTGTATATGGGCCCGTTCTTTTTTCAGATAGGGCAGGCTTTTTTTAAATTGCCTGATCACTTTTCTGGCAATGGGCTTTAAGTTTTTGTCATGCAGGTTCTGGCGCTGGATGTCCAGCTCGGTCTTTTTGATACGGGCAAGGTTGCCCGGTTCTGCATTCTTGTAGGAAGTACGCAGCAGGTTGAGTTTCTGGTAATAATACTTGGTCTGCCACCCTGTGGCTGCATCTCGGAAACTGTAGGCATATTTATGGTAGACGATGGCCGAGGGGCAGGACCGGAAACCATAGCCGTGCAGGTTGGCCCGGTAGCAAAAATCGATGTCTTCATAAAACAAGAAAAAGGTGGGATCCACTGCTCCTACCACCTCTTCGGAGAACACCTTGGTCTTGATAAAGGCGCTGGTAAAGGAGACCCCGAATATGTTCTCATCCCGGTCGTATTGATCCAGGTCCAGCTGCCCGATGCCCTGATAGCCCACATAGAAAGAGGTATCCAGATAGGTGCCCACGCTTTCGATAAAATCGCGCATATAGTAGAACTTAATCTTGGGGGCCAGACCCACATAGGTCCGGTCCAGATCTTTGATCATGGCCACCATCTCTTCTACGGCCCGTTTATTGTAGATCACATCGAAGTTGGAGATGAGCACATATTCGCTGTCTATGGACTTCAGGGCCTGGTTGACGGCCCCACCCAGTCCCAGATTTTTTTCCGCCTTGATAATTTTTATGTTCTCAAAGCGTTGTCCTATCAAATCGACGACCCCGTCATTGCTGTGGTTGTCAAAAATCATCATCTCCAGATGGGGGTAGGTTTGGCTTGTAAGGGAAGCCATGCATTCCTCCAGGCATTCCGCGCTGGACCGGTAGTTGATGACCAGAGCAGTTACCTTGGGCCTTTTGAGCGGTTCTTGTTCCCGGGTAAAATCACGGGGCTGGATGTCGCTGTCTTCTACAGACAGTATTTCTTTGATCTGGTCATGGTACTGGTCCACAATATCTTCCCAGTGGAAGTTTTGGGAAAACCGGTAACCCGCCTGGCCCATCTGCTCTCTTAAGGCCCTGTCATTGATCAATTTTTCCAGTTTCTGCACAAACTGGGCCTTCTCTTTGACCAGAAAGCCGGTGGTCCCATCCTGGGCCACCTCGGGATGGGCCCCGATATCATAACAGACCACCGGCTTTCTAAAGCTCTGTGCTTCTGCCACCGGAAGGTCAAAGCCTTCCCATTTGGAACAGGTGGTATAGATATCGCAGGCCTTGTAAATGGTGGGCATCAGTGCTTCAGGGGCGTTATTGATTACCTTGATCCCGTGGTTTTTGAGCAAAGCCGCATCATTTTCTGAGCCGTACCCCACTGCCAAAAGATGCAGGTGCTTGTTTTGGGCACGGAGGTGCTGGTAGATGTCAATGAGCTCATCGACACCCTTGTAAGGCTGGTTGGAAATATTGAGCCTGCCTACAAACAGCAGCAGGGGTTCACCGCTGCCCACCCCCAGATCCTGCCTGAACCTGGCCACATGGTCCCCAGAGGGCATATCTGAAAGCTTGTAATGGTTGCAGCCATTGTAAATATAGGCGGCCTTTTTTTTGAGACGGTTGGGCAGGCAGTCCAGCAAAAACTTGGAAACGGTAATGATTTTTTCTGCCTTTCTAAAATAGGAAAAATGCTGGGTGAACTGCTGGTATCTGTAAAAAAACCTTCGTTTGTAAGGCATGCCTTGGGTGGAGATGATCCCGTGGTCGACCACCAGGACTGGTTTGTTGAGCCTGGGGATCAGGCTGTAGAAAGGAAAAGACTGGATGACAAAGAGGTCAATGTCCCTGCGGTTAAAATAGGAGACCAGCTTGCCGATCCGCCGCTCATAGGTCACTGGATTGACCACCGGCCTGACATAGGGCAGCGTGGTCATCCGGTAGGATTTCCTCCTGGTAAAGGTCTCATCATGGTAATTGCAGTAGACCCTGGTATGATAGCCTTTCTTGGCCAGGCCGTCGGCCATCCTGTCTACCACCAGGTCCACCCCGTGGCCTTTAATCATACGGTCGGTTATAAAGGCGATTTTAATCTTTTTCATGGTCCCCAATTCCACTGGTTTAACCTATTCTACATGAGTTGATGATGAAAATAAATCATTTATTGAAACTCTTGTGTTTATTGTAATAGAAAATTTGAAAAAAGATATGCCCCAGGGCATAAAATGCAAAAAAACCTTTTCTCTGGCCCACACTGTCCTGTTTTTTTGCGCTGTGCCGATTTATATATGGGCCATGATGGTTTATAATGCTACCAACATCTTTTTTGTCAATGGGACCCAAGGAGTGCCTATGCAGCGTAGACAAAGAAAGGCCGGCCAATATATGAAGTCGCATATGGATACGCTTACCCAGGCGGCCCTGCAGTCCCTGGCACAAGCTGTGGAAAAATCCCAGGCCAAGCTGGACCCCGGCATGGAATCTGCCTACCGGCAGGGCATCCGGATGCATTTGGCCTATCTTGCCGAAAGTCTGCTGTTTTCATCTCCCCAGCTCTTTTTTAATGCTTTGCGCTGGGGCAAAGTGTACCTGCCTTCGATTAGTATCCCCGCTGGACATATCAAAATGGCGCTTGGCGCCATCCGGGACACTTTGGAAAAAAGCCTGCCCTCCGATTGCCAGGATCCCCCTATG
>PWYO01000336.1 GCA_003567835.1 Actinomycetota bacterium
CCAGATGTTCCTCCTTATTTTCTTAGTTTTTATCATCATAATACAGTTGCCAAAAAAAGACTAAGCAAAGAAAAAGAACTATGCTGGGTTTTGCAAATATGACTGATATAGTTCCATGAGCATCCTGGTATATGGCCCCGGTTTTCCATGGCCAATGTTTTTCCTTCCGATGCTGGTTACAGGCATAATGCCCATCAGTGAATTGGTCAAAAAAGCCTCATCGCTTGCACACAGCTGGGGCAAGCCAAATTGTTCTTCTTTGACAGGCAACTGGTTTTTTTGGCCCAGCTGCAGAATGGTTTCCCTGACCGTACCCGGCAGTATGTTGTATTGTAACGGCGGGGTATAGATATGCTTTTTGTGAACCATAAATACATTGCTTGTTGCCCCTTCCAGGACCGTGCCGTCCTGGGCTAAAAACAAGGCTTCCAAAGCACCGCCTGCATTTGCTTCATTTTTAGCATACACACACTCAAAGTAGTTGAGCAGCTTATGCCGGTAGCATGGATTGGAAAAACAGGTCCGCATAATGGAAGACTTGATCACCTTTGCACCATGGCGGTAATGGGAAAGGGGATAAGGAGAAAGCGCTCTAGCAATAATTATGATATTGGGCTGATGGCTGGTTTGAAAGCTTAATCTGGGTCCCAGCCCGCCCCTGCTGACCATGATCTTGATATAGGCATCGCGTTTTCCCAAATGGTTTTTTTCCAAAGTGGCCAACAACCACCTCTTTACATCCTCTTTTGAAAAATCCACCGTATAACCAAAAAAATCAAGGGAAGAAAAAAGCCGGTCCAAATGTTTTTGCAGGGCAATGATGTTGCCCCCCAAACTAGGCATGGTTTCAAAAAGGCCGTCCCCATACTGGTATCCACTGTCCTCTATGCCTATTCTTGCTTGGTCCGGTTTAAAAAAAGTTTTATTGATAAAAATCCATGGACTCATAATGGCTGCTTTTGCAAATTTTTCACATCAAAAAAATTGATGGTCTCTTTTAAGGCCCTGCCTTTGTCCAGTGTCTCCTTATACTCTGACAAAGGATCTGAATCTGCTACAATACCCCCACCCACATTATAGCAGTACCTGTCCCCTTTAATCATCACAGTTCTTATGGCGATATTGAAATCAGCAGTGCCATCAATGGCCATATAACCAATAGATCCAGTATATATGTTTCTTGCCGTAGGCTCCAGCTCATCAATGATTTGCATGGCTCTAATCTTGGGGGCGCCGGTTATGGAACCCCCGGGGAAAGTCGCCTTTATGATATCAGAAAAGCGGACTGAATCCCTGATTGTGCCGGTGACCGTAGACACAGAGTGCATCACCCGTGCATACTTTTCAATGACTCGATGCGCTGCAACTTTTACGCTTCCGTAATCGCAAAACTTTCCCAAATCATTTCTTTCCAGGTCGACAATCATATTCAATTCAGCCTCGTCTTTGATGCTTTGGGAAAGATCCCTTTGATAGGCCAGGTCCTGATTATGGTTTTTGCCCCGGGGGCGGGTCCCCTTAATAGGCCTGGTTTGGATTTTTTTCCCTTTTCGATATAAAAAACGTTCCGGGGAGCTGCTGGCAATCGAAAAAAGCGGGGTCTTGATAAAAGCAGAATAGGGGGCCGCATTTTTATTTCTTAATATATAATAAAAATCCTCGGGGTCAACCTTTAGCCTTGCCTCAAACCGCTGGCTTAAATTCACCTGGTATATGTGGCCGTCATGAATGTACTGCTTGGCCTTTTGTACTGCACCAACATAGTCTTGTTTCCCAAAGTTGGATTGAAACCGGTCAAGCTCTGGGCACAGCCGGGCATATTTTTCAATAATCGCTTTCCGGCAATCAACAGCGGAAGACCAATGGGTTTCAACTTTCCGGTATTCCTGTTGGACCTGCCTGTGCATCTGGTCCAGCGATTCGGGGAGATGTCCTTGCCTGAAATGCCGAACATAATACCATTGTTGCTGATGATGGCCGTAAGCCAGCACACGGTCAAAAAAAGCAAGATAAATCATGGGCAGCCCCCAGTCATCTTTTGCCCTTTGGGGAAGTTTTTCAATATAATTTTTTAAGTCATAGGCAAGATATCCCATAAACCCCCCGCAAAAATCAGGAAGATTTCCCTTGTCTGCAGGCGCTATACCCCACCGGTCTGCTAAATAAAAAAGGACATCCTTTTTAGCGCATAAAGCATCTATATGCTCCTGCATAAAAGACAAGGGGTGCTGATAGCTGTCATAGCGCCATTTTTGCTGCATGCAGACCCTGTTTCGGAATCCATAACTTTCCAATAGGACGGAAGGCGTAAAGCCAATATAGGAAAAATTGGATAAATTGGAAGGCAGGCTGCTATCCAAAAACACAAGCGGGCTGTGCTTTTTGAGACCGTAGCAAAGGTCCTGGGGGCTTATTTGCATATCCAGCTTTAAAAATACGGTGGCAACACTCATAATTGAATAAAATTTTTTAGAATTTGCATTCCGCAGGGAGTCAGAAAAGATTCTGGGTGAAACTGTATCCCTTCCAGGGGGAAACGATTGTGCCTGATGCCCATCACAATATGATCCTGGGTGTAGGCTGAAATGCTAAAGCAAGAAGGTATTGTATCTTTTTTTAATATAAGGGAGTGGTATCTGGCCGCTACAAATGGATTGTCTATATGTTTGAAAATGGTTTTCCGGTCATGGTATATGCTGCTGGTCTTTCCATGCACCACCACCCCGGAATTGATCACCTGGGCACCAAAAACCTCCCCGATGCACTGGTGACCCAGGCATACGCCCAGTATGGGTATTTGCTTGTGCAGGCTGCGTATCAGCTTTTTGGATATGCCCCCGTCCTGGGGCCTCCCCGGCCCTGGTGAAATAACAATTTTTTTGGGCTGCATGGCGGCGACTTCTTCCACTGAGGCCCGGTCATTTCTGATCACCTTGATATTTTCTCCTAAACTACCCAGGTATTGGACCAGGTTGTAGGTAAAAGAGTCATAATTGTCAATCATTACAATGTCTACTGTTTTTCCCATTTGGCTTTACTCGTTTTTGGATATAGAGTATTATAACCAATCAGCAGTATCAAGAAAAGTTTTTATTGCCCAATATGATTGAAGCTTGGAACTTAACCAAAAAATTTGACCATGTACTGGCAGTAGATAATCTATCCCTTACAGTAGGCCAGGGCCAAATACTGGGTCTATTGGGCCCCAATGGGGCCGGTAAGACCACCACCATCCGCATGCTGGCCACACTCATCTCCCCTACCAGTGGCAGGATTGCCATAAACGGCCTGGACGGCAAAAAAGAAAGCAGTCAAATTCGGGCTATGATTGGATTGCTGACTGAAGCCCCAGGCATGTATGAAAAGATTTCTGCCTATGCCAACCTCTCTTATTTTTCCTCTTTCTATGGCCTAAAAGAACAAAAGAAAGAGAAAAATATTGAAAAATTCTTAAAAATGTTTGGGCTCTGGGATCGCAGGCAGGAACTGGTAGGCACCTACTCTAAAGGGATGAAGCAGAAACTTGCCCTGGCCAGGGCGCTGATCCATGAGCCTAAAATACTTTTTTTAGATGAACCCACTTCCGGGCTGGACCCGGAAAGTGCCCGCATGGTCCGGGATTTTATTGTTTCCCTAAAAGAAGAAAAAACGACAGTAATCCTCTGTACCCATAATCTGCATGAAGCTTCTTCTCTCTGCGACAGGGTATGCATCATCAAAAAACAGATCATCAAAGAAGCTGCGCTTCATCAGCTTCAAAGCACCCAACAGGCCACGGAAGCTGAAATAATTTTTGCCCATCATGCGCAAAAATATGCATCTCTTTTGAAAAAGGTGCCCGGAGTACAGCAAACTGATGCCAAGGGAAACCGCATGCGCATCTCAGTCAAAAATCCTGAAAAGACCAATCCCCTGGTAGTTAAAAAACTTGTTGAACATGAAGCGAGACTCATCTATTTTCATGAAATGAAACAAAGCCTGGAAGAAATATATTTAAAAATAATAGGCAAAGACAACCATGCATAATGCCCTAAAAATTTTTAGAAAAGAAGTCAAAGAGATCATCAAAAACAAAAATATATGGGTCCCTACCCTGGTCATAAGTCTGATGTTTTCCATAGTGATGCCCATAGCCATCATGCTGTTTGCTGATTTTACAGACAATGCCCAAACTGCAAACTTTATAACCAATCTATTTGGGGAAGAAACCGACCTTGAGGTGGCCCTAATTGATTTTATGGTCAAACAGTTTATCATATTTCTTCTGCTCATACCGGCAATGGTGCCCAGCCTCATTGCTCCCGCTTCGGTGATAATGGAAAAGGACAGCAGGACCTTGGAGCCGCTTCTGGCTACACCCATTAAAACGTCTGAACTGCTGCTGGGTAAAACACTGACCAGCTTAATTCCTTCCCTGGCAATCTCTACCTTAAACTTTGTGGTGCTCAGCATCAATATTAATATTTTAGCTTATCTGAAGGCGGGTTTGGTTCCCCTGCCCAATCTTGAATGGCTGATTACAACCTTTATTCTTAGTCCGGCTATTGTTTTTATCATTACCATCATAAGCATCATCTTCTCCTCTAAGACCACAGACATACGTTCGGCCCAAGGCATCGGCAGCACCATTATTTTACCCATATACCTGGTTATCGGTCTTCAGATTGCTGGTCTTTTCTTAATCAATTATCTCTACCTGTTGGCTGGTTGCGCCTTGCTTATCCTGGTTTGCCCCCTGCTCCTGAAACTGGCGGTAAAAGTATTTGACCGGGAAAATATACTCACCAAATGGAAGATGAAATAAGGGCTGCCGCATACCCTATACGCCGCAAAACCCCGCCATCCTGTATGGTTTGCCGGAACTGCAACTTTTCCGCTTACTGGCCAATAATTTTTACCAGGACCCGCTTCTTTCTTTTTCCGTCAAATTCCCCATAGAATATCTGCTCCCAGGGACCAAGGTCAAGGTTGCCGCCGCTTACCGCCACCACCACTTCCCGACCCATCACCGTTCTTTTTAGGTGGGCATCGGCATTGTCTTCATAACCATTATGCCTGTATTGATCATAAGGCTTTTCAGGAGCAAGTTTTTCCAGCCATACCTCAAAATCATGATGCAGGCCGCCCTCATCATCGTTTATGAATACGCTGGCGGTAATGTGCATCGCATTGCATAGCAGAAGCCCTTCTTGTATGCCGCTATGGGCCAGGCATTTTTGCACCTCAGCGGTGATATTGATCAATTCCCTTCTTTGTCTGGTGTTAAACCAAAGTTCCTTACGGTAATGTTTCATTGCTCTCCTTTGCCAAAAGTTGGTAATAGGCCTTCA
>PWYO01000296.1 GCA_003567835.1 Actinomycetota bacterium
ACAAAAAGGATGTATCCAGCCAGTACCACAAAAATGCTTACCGCGATTACTGCCATAGAAAATATAACGGATTTGAGCCATGTGGTGGAGATTTCCGAGCATGCTGCAGGGAGAAATCATTCTGCGTTCAGGTTTTATAAAGGAGACCAAATAAGTCTCCTGGACCTGCTGAAAGCTTCACTGATCAGTTCCCATAATAATGCCACCATTGCTTTGGCTGAATATGTGGCCGGCAGTGAAGAAGAATTTGTAAAAATGATGAATGAAAAGGCAAAAGAGATTGGGGCTACAAACACCTATTTTCAAAACACCAACGGGCTTGATTCGGAATTTCTTTTGCACAAATCCACAGCACAAGATCTGGCTGTTATAGCCAGGTACTGTCTTGGAGACCCTTTGTTTCGGGCCATTGTGAATTCACCGAACGATACCATCACAGTCAATGAAGAAGAAACGGACCTAAGGAATACCAACCGGCTTTTATCCTTTCCTTATATTAAAGGCATAAAAACCGGTTATACCGCCAATGCAGGTTTCTGTATTGTGGTCTACTCAGACAAAGGAGACCTTGACCTTATTACGGTGATTCTAAACAGTACGGCGGAAAACAGGGAAAGTGATGTCATCATGCTGACGGATTATATTAACCAAAACTTTGCTTACCACCATCTTGTTGAAAAAAATGCCAAGGCCGAAACAATCCAGGTTGGAAACGCAAATATGGTCCATGTAGACATTTTTCCTGAATCAGATTATGTTGATCTATTGAATATCTCAGAAGACACAGTTGAACTTAAACATCATTTACGGGAAGATATTGTTCTGCCTGTAGAAAAAAATCAACCATTGGGCACCATCTCTGTTTACTTAAATGGTCAGGAAGCTGTGGAGCTGCCTCTGGTAAGCAGGGAATCAGTAAGCGCCCCCAGGGTGGATCAATATTTAAGTTCCCATAGGGAAGAGCAGGATAGAAAAATTGTATTTTTCCTTTTTGGATTTTACTTTTTTATTTTTATATCTATAATGATTAAAAATCTATTTTTTAGAAAAAGATTTTATGTTTAAGCATATTGGAGGTAAATAACATTGAAAAACATAAGAAAAAATATCATAGGTAAGTTCATTATATGGCCAGTGTCCATATTCATATTATTTTCATTGACTATGTGGGGGTGCGCAACGCCTGAAAAAGTAGAAAAAGTAGAGCGTCCTGAGGAAGAAATACTTCCTATAGAAGAAGAAACAGAGGAAGAAGAGGAAGAAGACCTGATAAGCAAAAAAGAGATTACCGGAAACATCAACCCACTTTCCGGATACGAGATTTCAGATGAGATCAATGACTTCAGACCCATAGCCATTATGGTGGAAAACAGCCCCACTTCAAGACCGCAATCCTCCTTAAATCTTGCGGATGTGGTAATTGAGATCGTAGATGAAGGGGGCGTTACCAGGTTCATCGCATTGTATTCTTCCCATGAAGCTGAAGTTGTGGGCCCGGTAAGAAGCGCCAGGCAGTATTATGCGGAGGTAGCAAGCGGATTTGACCCAATTTACGTATTCTGGGGCACCTACCCCGAAGGCTATAAAATTATCGAAAATATGGGGGTTGATGTGTTAAGCGTTTTGGGAGACCAAAGCGGAGCAAGCTCTATTACTGCACAGGCTTCCCATTGGCGTGACGAAACCAGGGCGGCCCCGCATAACGGCTATATGTCCATCCAGCAGTTGATGGAAGATGCAGAAAGAATGGATTTTTCATTGGAGGGAGGCAAAAGCCCATTCAGCTTTAAGCTCGATGCGCCGCTGTCTGAAAGAGGCGATTTGGATGAAATTACGGTCGATTTCTCCTATGCACAATACAGAGCTGATTATCAATATAACCAGCAAGATAATACCTATCTAAAATATGTGGGTGGAGAGCCGCATATGGACCGGGAAACCGGTGAACAGCTGGAGGCAAACAATGTGGTGGTCATGTTAACCGATATCGTGCCTTCGGGCAATGTTGCCGGCCATATGATTGCTCGGACCACCAATAGCGGCCGTGCACTTTTCTTTATGGATGGGAATATGATAGAAGGCACCTGGGACAGAACAAGCGTATCCGATCCCTTTGAGTTTATGGATGATGATGGAAACAAGATCCTGTTTAACAGGGGTACTACTTGGATTTCCATGATTGAAAGCATGGATAAGGTAATCTATTAATGGAATTAAAAGACCTGAAGCCGAAACCGGAAGATAGCAACATTATCGGGAAAGTGGTATTTCCCAGCGATCTCATACAAGAAAAAATTACTGAATTGGGTGAACAGATCACCAGAGACTACGAGGGCAAGGACTTATTGGTCATAAGCATACTCCGAGGCGGGGTAATCTTCTTAATCGATCTTATCAGGCAGATAAAGCTCCCTTTAAGCATTGATTTCATGGGCATATCCACATATGGCATCTCAGACACCAGTGGAGGAGTGGTCCGCATTACCAAGGACCTTGAAGACTCTATTGAAGGTAGAAATGTGCTTGTCACTGAAGATATTATCGATACAGGACTTACCATCAGTTACCTTTACAGAAACCTTAAGGCAAGGTACCCAAAAAGTATCGAGATATGCACCTTGCTCAACCGGGATATTAGAAGGATGACAGATATTGACATCAAATACAGCGGTTTCAAAATAGGGGAGAAATATATTGTTGGTTATGGCCTGGATTACAAACAAAGGTATAGAAATCTTGACTCCATATATGAGCTTAAACTGCACGAAGTAAAAAAAGAGATTGAAGCCGTTAAAAACTCTTCGGAATAAATCCCATGATTGCCCCGCTACAGGTATCATAAAAGCTTGTTAAATGCTATAATACAGTTAAAATATGACAATCCAATGTGGTCAATGGTATGAATAAAGATAAAAGAAAATTGATCAAAATGTCGCTTGAAGGGGTCCGAATTGAGATGCCCAGTCAAAAACCTATCATACTTCTTAAAGAAGCAGAGGGTAATCGATATCTTCCCATTTGGATCGGTGCCTTTGAGGCTACAGCCATTGCATTGGAAGTATCCAAGATTAAGACACCCCGGCCCATGACCCATGATCTTATGAGCAATATTCTAAAAAAATTGGGCTGCACGATTAAAAATATTGAGATATGTGACATCAAAGATAATACATTTTATGCCTTTATCAATATTAAAAATATGAAAACGGATCATATGGAAATTGATTCAAGGCCTTCAGATGCGATTGCCCTTGCAGTCAGGTGTACCTGTGATATTTATGCTGCAGAACATGTTGTCCAGTCGGCCGGCCTTGAGATCCAATCCATAGAAGATGAAGTTGAAAAATTCAAAGATTTCTTAGATCACATTTCTCCGGAGGATTTCAAAGAAGAAGATAAATGACCCCAGAAACACCAAAAGTAAGAGATAATGTAAACAAAGCAAACAAACCTGATTCACTTTTTATCAATGCTGAGAAAATCAAATTTGCACATGAGAGCGAAAAAGAGTTTGCCAGAATTCTAGACTTTTACCGGATTCGTTGGGAATATGAGCCAAAAACATTCCCCCTGGAATGGGATAAAGACGGCAATGTTACCGTAAGCTTTAGTCCGGATTTCTATTTGACCGATTATGACCTGTTTATCGAACTTACTACCATGAACCAAAAACTGGTTACCAAAAAAAACAAGAAAATCAAAAAAGTCAAAGCTTTATATCCGGATATTAATATAAAATTATTTTACAAAAAAGACTTCCACAGTCTCATTTTCAAATATATAAATAAGTAGTAGACCATGTCAAAACCTGCACAGGGCAGCCTTATAGGGGATGTAAGGCGCCTTTTTAGTAAATACGGGACCCTTAAGGGTAAACCATCTTTTTGGACTGCAATCAGGATACTGCTGGTAAAACCAGGGGTTCAAGCTTTATTATTCTACCGTTTTTATCATAAGCTTTTTCGTATCAGGTTGGCTCTTCTGGCAGAGATATGCTGCCGAATGAACCATTTTTTTACGGGAGCTGAGATCGATCCTGGAGCAAAGATTGGTTCGGGATGCCGCATTTGGCATTCATCAGGGGTCGTGATCGGCAGGGGAGTTACAATTGGTGAAAATGTCAGCATTTTTTCAAATGTGGTTCTGGGAGGTTTAGGCCATTCCATATTCCACCACGGTAAAAAAGGCTATCCAACCATTGAAGATCATGTGATTTTATATACCAATGTAACCGTTCTAGGACCAGTAAACATTGGTAAACATACAACCATCGGCGCGCATTCCCTTGTCCTGGAATCAATTCCCCCCAAAAGCTTAGCTTTTGGAAATCCTGCCAAGGTAAAAAAATATGGGGGATGACCTCTAAAGACTAAGATAATGAAAAAAAACTTGCATCATAAAAAGAGAACCATCATTACCATTTTTTCTATTTTTACACTTATATTCGGCTTAACCGGAGCAGTCCTTTCTTTTAGCGGTATTTTTATCCTAAGATCACATGAACAAGGTTTTAGAAACATCCATAATTTTAGTTTATCCGTTTCTTCGTCTATCCAGGAAATTGATGCTATGCTCAATAACCTGGAAGGTACTGCTGATAATATTGCAGAAAACCTGAGAACCACAAAAAACATTATCGGTCATACTTCAACCATTTCTTATGAGTCCGGCATAGCATTTCATGAGGTCTCTGAAATGGTTGGGTTTGAGATCCTTGGATTCAGGCCTCTAGGGGATGCAGAAAGCTATTTCAGTGACATTGGCGGTAATCTTGTAGGCCTTTCTGTAGAGTTAGACGAAGCAGTAGAAAACCTTGAAACAAACGTATCTGATGTGGAAACAATTGGGCAGAATCTTGAAAATATATCTTCCGAGCTTAGCCAGGCATCTGCTTCTTTTGATCAAGCCATAAATTCTTTCAACATATACCATGTCTATTCTGGCATCAAATATCTTTTGGTTTATTCAGGTATGCTCAGCATTATGTTTATTTTAAACGGCATCATGTTTTTCATGCTCAGAGATTAGTCAAAAAACAATCATTGGTTGGGAATAAAGGTTTTATTTTTAAAAATAGTGAAAAATTAAGTAAGTTTACATAATATAGATTATCGGAAGTTATAAAATTTGGCAACTTTTCCAAATTAATCATTAAGGTATTAAATATAGTGGCGAAAATATGTTAAAATATAGATCAGTTTAATTGGAATCAGACTCAAATAAGGTGGTAAGTAAATTGCTGAAAAAAATTATAATGATTTTAATATTAATGTTTGCCATGTTGCTCCTGACCTCCTGCATGGGTACCGGACCAGAGGTGCCAG
>PWYO01000181.1 GCA_003567835.1 Actinomycetota bacterium
CTAAAGACTGATGTTTTAGTTTTAAATATAGGGAAATATTGTTATTAAATAAATAATTTGGGATACTTTTTTAAATGAAGCAACGATACGATTTGGGATACTTTTTAGGTGAAGCAATTCGTAGGGTTTCAAATATTTCTTTATTATGTATAATATAAATATAATATTTAATATGTTGTTGGTCTGAAATGCCGATTGATGCATAGGCCCTAATTCTTAGACAAACCGTCCAATGGCTTTGGTTTTCTCAACACTATATTTTTTGTTAATCCAGCGAAAAGCCACCTTGCAAAGCAGAGACCATAAAAGAAAAAATTTATGCACCGTTTTCATGAAATACAGCGGATAGCGCATACAACCTTATGGGCCTAAGTTTTTCAGGTTTGTCCCTATGTGGTAAAAAGGCTTATGGATAGAAAAGAATTCAAAAATGTATGGTATCTTTCCAAACAGCTAACCTGGGAGGACTTTTCTTTGTTCCCATATCAACGTTCAGCCACGCTTAGATTAAAACAGGGTTATTTGGAAGTTGTTTGTGGCGACGAAATAATCAACATTTCCAATATTAAGCATATTTCCATAGGGAAGCAGGGAAGGGATTTTGTCAATGACTGGGTTAAAATTGATTATGGAGATAAAAAAACAGCCTATTTTGCTGATGGGAGCGTGCTGGGGTGGGGCGGTATCATAGGGGGGACAAACCGGATCTTTGAGGCGATAAAACAACATATTTACCCTGAACATGAAACGGATATAGCCCAAGCCTTAAAAGAGGATGGCAAGACATCAGGCCCTCATACCCAGAAAGCCTGTAGTGATGTTTCTGCTGATACAGCCTGCAAAAGGTTCGGCTCTGCGAAACAGGCATCCTGCAAACACCGGAACACTGCAATCTGGTTGTCAATCTTTTTAGGGTTCTGGGCTTGGCTCTATACCTGGGAAAAAGACCAATGGAAATTTTGGACCGGACTGGGTGTGACCATAATAACTCTGGGTTTGGGCGGTATTGTTTTCCACATCTGGGCCATCATCGATGCATTGGGCAGAACAGAGCGATTTTATGAAAACGGTTAAGCTGGGCCAGGCGCATGCAGCAATCATGAAAAAAGGCCAACCATTGCGGATTTCCTGGCACAGAGTTTGCGCACCTGATGCCATTTTCTCTGCCGTAGGCACAGACCTTTAGATGATAGATTCTATGCGCATCATTTTAATGGCAGCCCTATTACAAGCAAATAGCACTAAAGCCCAGCCCAAAAGCGCAAAGATTGCTTGAGATGAATGGATGCAAGCAACCTGGGGCAGGGATTGCCTATCAGCTCATAAAAATCAAAACCTAGACAAGGTTTGTTTGTCGATTGATTGCAAACATGGTTCATTCATATGCAGGTGTAGGGCGAACCATTGGCAAACTAGCCAGCAGAGCGGCAGTATACTCCTATACAGCGAAAAGACGGGCCGTTAGATTGCATAAAAGAGATACAGATGGATGCGGCAGGGGTGGGGGGCATACGCATGCTGGTCAATCTGGGAACCAATAGCTCTCCAGGGGTTTTTTCTAAATTACAACTAAGGGCAATGGTGCCATGACCGGTGTATCACCGGATCATTGTAAAACAATGGGGCGGCTGTATACAATTGCTGATGAGTGCTCTTATATTCTTTCAGTGGCAAGGCATGCCTGTACCAATAAAGGGTTTTTTGTGAAACTGAGACATCCATGTAGTTAGGTTCATAGTCTGGTTGGCCCTAAAACAGCATGAAGGGCATGGCCAACCTTTACTAGATGAGAACAACGCAAACATGAGATAAGCTGCCCTTATGTTGATTCAAATCTTTTGGGATGTTGCTGGTTGTCCGCCCTAATTTTAAGGTAATTTCCAAGCTATAGATTAAGTTGTATAATTTAATCGTACGGTTGGCTATTTCGATTACGAGATGTAATACCAATCTAACCAATATTAATTCCAATGGAGGGAACCATGGACAAAGAACAATTTAAACAGGAAGCCGAGAAAAAAGTCGATACCTTTTTTGAGCAAATCAATGAGCTGGAACATAAGAAAGATGAGGCTACAGAAGAGGCCAAAAAAGCCTACGAAGAGGAAATTGATGAGCTGAAGGCAAAAAGGGATGATCTAAAAGTCAAGTTGAAAGAGCTGGATAAAGCTTCAGAAGAAAAATGGGAAGAAGCAGAAAAAGCTTTTAGCTCTGCAGCCGAGTCTTTCAAAGAAGCATTTTCAAAAATTGCTTCCCTGATGGAGTAAATGGAAAGCAAAAAGAGTTTTATGAACGGTGCACCCGGACATCAATAAGGCGCTTTTGGAAGCAGCCCAAGGTGTTGATGGTCTTTTACTCTGGCACTTGCTGGCCCGGGCAGGCAGCTCACAGATTGGCAAAGCGGTAGCCATGCTTCAGTGGCCAATTCTGGAAGGTTGCCCAATAGAGGGCCAGGCTTGGCAAACCGAGACCCAATGCATGCATTGCACATGGATGCATGTTAACAACCATCTTATGCTGCAGGGGCATCTTGATCTGCGGCCGTGCTACACCATGCTGCTATATAGAAGGAAAAAGCCATTTTTATGCCATGATTGGGAGCAGTCAAAGGCCAGTTGAAAGGGTTTAGAGATAAACCCTCAGGCGATCGGCGGAAAAAGGCAATGACGGTACAGTTTTTCATCTTCAAAAAATACCCAAATTTTTTGGTATTGTTTGTTTCCATAAAGTCAGGCCAAACATCCAAGCGTTGTATGCTTGGACGGCAAACTCCAGGTACATACCTGTAAGTGGGTCTAATTTTTTGGCATTTTATGAAAAAAAGTTCAGTATAAGAGCAGCAAAACAGTTATTGTGGCCCCCAGATGGTTATTTTTTGGTTTGGGCCAGGGCATGGAAGACAATTTCTGATGATGTTTTTCTTTGCAATGGCTGTTTGTTGTCCTAATATGTAATCAGGGGAGGGTTTCTTGGTGAAAGAAGCATATTTATATGAAAAATTAAACAATAAAAAGGTGGGATGCCGGCTTTGCAATCATTATTGCACCATCCATCCCAATGATCTGGGTAAATGCGGGGTGAGGAAAAATAAACAGGGCACGCTGTATTCTCTGGTTTACCGAAAACTGATATCCCAAAATGCAGACCCTATAGAAAAAAAACCTTTGTTTCATTTCCTTCCCGGGACATTATCCATGTCTGTGGCCACACTTGGCTGTAATTTTCGATGTTTTTTTTGCCAGAATTATGCTATATCTCAGGTGGAATCTGAACATGATTTATACGGGCAGGATGTAGCCCCGGAAAAAATTGTATCCCAGGCCCTGGCAGCTGAGTGCAAAAGCATTTCCTATACTTATACCGAGCCCACGGTTTTCTTTGAATATGCCTATGATACAGCCCAAATTGCCAGCCAAAAGGGGCTAAAAAATGTTTTTGTAACCAATGGCTATATGTCCAAAAAAAGTTTGGAGATGATTGGCCCCTATCTGGATGCAGCCAATGTGGACTTGAAAAGTTTTTCGGAAGAGTTTTACCAAAACAAGGTTGAAGCTAAGCTTAAACCTGTTCTGGATAATATCAAGTTGATGCATAAGATGGGCATATGGATCGAAGTCACCACCCTGGTGATCCCTGGATTAAATGATTCATCTGCCGAGTTGGGAAAAATTGCTGAATTTCTAAACGATGTTAGCCCAAACATTCCCTGGCATATTAGTGCTTATCACCCCCAGTATAAATCCCGTATACCGGCAACCGGCGAACAAAAAGTGAAAACAGCTGTAAATCTAGGCAAAAAAGCGGGTTTAAAGTATGTGTATGGGGGCAATATTTATACAAGCGACCTGGAAACCACCTATTGCTGCCGCTGCCGGCAGCCTTTAATCAAGAGAACGGCTTTTTCGGTTACGGCCAATCATATCTCTGAAGGCAGTTGCCCCAGCTGCGGGCAACAGGCAGATGGGATTTGGGAATAATTTCTGTCAAAATGGATGCATGCCAAAGGAAGCAAAATAGGCTGCAAGTTTCAAAATAATGTTGCTTTAAACCCTGTAAACTTGTATGATTAAGGCCAATTGTTATTATTTTCTAGGAGCAATCAATGAAAAAAGGTCTAGCGATCATAGTGGTATTGAGTTTGGTCTTAATACCCATATTCTTTTCCACAGGATGCATGTGTGCAGCCAGGGCCGCCCAGTCGGCTATAGCCAGAGAGATGGCCAGGGAAGGCATCACCGTCCAGGAAGACGGGGAATCTGCAACGCTAACCCAGGAAACGGACACTGGGGCAGTGGAAATGGACTGGGGCAGCGGTGACCTGCCGGATGGTATACCAGGAGAAGTTCCCCTATACCAGAATATGAACATAGAGTGGTCCGCCAGGGAAAGCAGCTCTGGTGATGACAGTGATTCCAACTCTTTTCAGGTAATCGCTCAAACCACCGATCCGGTTGAAGCAGTACTGCAGTGGCATGAGAGTCAATTGGAAGGCTGGGACAGTTTTTCATCTTCCTCATGGTCTTCAGAGGGTGATGTAGGCCACTTTATCAATGCTCAAATGGGGAGCATGGATGCAGGCCGGAGGCTAACCATTGATTTAAGCATAGGTCAGAGTGAGGGCGATGACATGGTAACCATAGGCTACTATATTGAAGATACCATTGCCAAGTAATCAATGATTTTGTAATACAATCTAGAGATAAAGGTTGATGCAATACCTTTAAAAAGCATCATGCCGGCGGTTGGTGCATGCAGGCCGCCGGCTTTTATATTTCCCCATGTGGGCAGGTTGTGCAGCCGTCATAGGGATCATCTCCAACCAACCACACTTCGGTTGCCCTAAAAACCTTTATGAAAAATGGATGCTTCTTACATGTTTGAAGACAGCCTCAGGTGTTTTTTAATCAATACCCTCTTGGCTTTGATTCTGTAAAAAACCAGGTTAAAATTTTTAAGCAGAAGTACGATATACACTATAAGTAAAAATTTTAGCCGAGGAGGGCTTTTGAAAGAAAGAAGGAAGTTTGCCCGCATGAATAAGGAATCATTAATCGAATACAAAGAACTGGCTTTTTCGCTAAAAGACAATGGCTATCAAAAGTCAAATATTCAAAATGTAAGCGGAAACGGACTGCTTTTTTTAGCAGACACCGGGTTCGAAATTGGGACCAAACTTGGCCTAAAGATAAAAATTGTGGGCTGGGACAAAGAAAAAAATGATTTTTATAAATTTGATGAAACTGCCATGCCCGAGCCCTTGTCGGTTATTGCCAGAGTGGTAAGGATCGAAGAAGTA
>PWYO01000101.1 GCA_003567835.1 Actinomycetota bacterium
CCCAAACTTGTCCAGTACATAACCGAAACCGGATTCACCCATGTAGAATTTATGCCTATCATGGAGCACCCTTTCTATGGTTCCTGGGGGTATCAGATAACCGGCTACTTTGCGCCAACTTCAAGATATGGCACCCCTGCTGATTTCATGTACCTGGTTGACTGCCTGCATCAGAATCATATAGGGGTGATACTTGACTGGGTACCTTCCCACTTTCCCCGCGATGAACATGGGCTTGGTTTTTTTGACGGCACGCACCTTTATGAGCATTCAGACCCAAAGAAGGGCCTGCACCCTGACTGGGATTCCCTGATATTTAATTATGGCCGCAATGAAGTACAGTCTTTTCTGATCAGCAATGCCCTGTTCTGGCTGGACAAATACCATATTGACGGACTGAGGCTGGATGCTGTAGCCTCCATGCTCTACCTGGACTATTCGCGTAAGCCAGGCGAGTGGGTGCCGAATAAATACGGGGGCAATGAAAACATTGAAGCCATTGATTTCTTGCGCAAGCTCAATGCGCAGGTCTATAAACATTATCCGGATGTGCAGACTATAGCCGAGGAGTCGACCTCCTGGCCCATGGTCTCCAAACCGGTCTATGTGGGCGGCCTCGGGTTCGGGCTAAAATGGGACATGGGCTGGATGCATGATACCCTGACCTATATGTCCAAAGACCCCATACACAGGAAACATCACCATGACCTTTTAACATTCAGGATGGTCTATGCCTTCCATGAAAATTTTGTACTCTCCCTTTCCCATGATGAAGTAGTGCACCAAAAAGGCTCGCTGCTGTCTAAAATGCCGGGAGACTACTGGCAAAAATTTGCCAACCTGCGTCTTCTCCTATCCTATATGTTTACCCAGCCGGGAAAGAAATTGATTTTTATGGGAGCAGAGTTCGGCCAGTGGGCCGAATGGGACCATGAAAGAAGCCTTGACTGGCATCTTTTAGAATACCCCCTCCACGCGAAGTTAAAGATGCTTGCCGGAGACCTTAACCGGCTGCACAGAACCGAGAAAGCCCTGCACCAGCTGGATTTTGAAAGCCGGGGTTTTGAGTGGGTGGACAGCAATGACTACAAGGCAAGCGTCATAACCTATCTAAGAAAAACAGAACAGGAAAACCAGGTCCTGCTCATAGGGGCCAATTTTACCCCTGTGCCCCGCATACATTATGAAGTTGGGGTACCTGCAAAAGGCTGGTGGGAAGAAATTTTTAATTCCGATTCCAGCATTTACGGGGGGTCGGGAAAGGGCAATATGGGAGGCGTTTACGCCCAGGGCAAAAGCTGCCACGGAAGGCCCTTTTCTGTCAATATTACCCTTCCCCCGCTGGGACTGGTGGTTTTAAAATACAAGCCATGAAATGGGCCGGCCATACATTTACCGCCGGCAGGTGCAAGTTTAGGCTTTGGGCCCCGCTGGCAAAAGAGGTTTGTCTGCAGATTGAAGATGATCGGGGCATTACGCGTTATCCCTTGTACAAAAACCTGTACGGCTACTGGCAGACCAGCCTTGCAATAAATTCGAAAACCCGCTATTTCTATATCCTGGACGGCAAGCACAAGAGGGCCGACCCGGCTTCTTTCTGGCAGCCAAAAGGGGTTTTTGGACCCTCAGCAACTGTCGACCTTGCGAACTTTGGCTGGGAGGATCGCAACTGGGGGGTATTTCCATTAAAAGATTTTTGCATATATGAGCTGCATGTGGGAACCTTCAGCAGACAGGGTACTTTTTTAGCCCTGATCAATCAGCTTGGCTACTTAAAAGAACTGGGCATAAATGCCATAGAGCTTATGCCCGTCTCCCAATTTTCAGGAGACAGGAATTGGGGT
The DNA here is from genome assembly GCA_003567835.1 of Actinomycetota bacterium. Classification (GTDB taxonomy): domain Bacteria; phylum Actinomycetota; class Humimicrobiia; order Humimicrobiales; family Humimicrobiaceae; genus Halolacustris; species Halolacustris primus. The sequence continues at coordinate 1,845 of PWYO01000101.1, forward strand.
TATGACGGGGTATTCCCTTTTGCAGTACAAAACACATACGGGGGGCCAGAAACACTGCAGCAGCTGGTGAATGCCGCACACTGCCGGGGGCTTGCAGTCATCCTTGATGTGGTTTACAACCACCTGGGCCCTGAGGGCAATTACTTTCCCCAGTTTGGCCCTTATTTTACCCCAGCGTACCGGACAGCCTGGGGAAAGGCCATAAATTTTGACGGTCCCCATAGCAGGGAAGTAAGAAACTTCTTTATACAAAATGCCCTTTTCTGGTTGAAATACTTTCACGTAGACGCGCTTAGGCTGGATGCAGTGCATGGCATATTTGACTTTAGCGCAAACCATTTTCTTTCAGAGCTTGCCCAGGCGGTAAGAAACTACTGCCTGGTCCATAAGAAGACCCATTACCTTATCGCCGAAAGCGATTTGAATGATTCTACCATCATCAGGGAAAGGGATGAAAGGGGTTACGGCCTTCATGCCCAGTGGAATGATGATTACCACCACAGCATCCATGCCTGCATCACCAAAGAAAAAGACGGCTATTATGCCGACTTTGGAAAGCTGGCCCATATCAAAAAAACGCTTGAGCATGGCTACTGCTATGACGGCACCTATTCGCTCTACAGGAAAAGGCTTCACGGAAACAGCGCGAGGGGCCTGAAAAACCATAAATTTATTGCCTTTATCCAAAACCACGACCAGGTGGGAAACAGGATGCTGGGAGAAAGGCTTACCAGCCTAGCAAGCTTTGAAGCCTGTAAGCTGGCTGCGGCAATGGTCATACTCTCCCCTTTTATCCCCCTGCTGTTTATGGGAGAAGAATATGGGGAGACCAGCCCTTTTTTTTATTTTACCAGCCACAGAGACAAAAAACTTGGCCAGGCTATAGCCCGGGGACGGGCCAAAGAATTTTCTTCTTTTCGCTGGAAAGGCTCCCCGCCCCATCCACAACACCGCAAAACCTTTCACCGTTCCAAACTTAAGGGCCCTGTCTCCAGACAGGATCAAATCATGCTCGATTATTATAAAGCGCTCATTGCTTTAAGGAAAAAAATGAGACCAAAAAACTTCAAAGTTGAAGTCAATGAAGAAAAAAAGATTCTTTTCATGCAAGCAAAAACGGAACCTCTGATGCTGGCCATAGCATCATTTAACCCCAAACAAGCTGAAGTTTTTGTCAATTTTCCAAAAACTTTTAAGAAAGCTTTCTGTTCTTCAGAGCAAAAGTGGGGCGGGCCGGGAAGCAGCATTCCCTCCAGCACGGGAGAAAAAAAAGCGTTTAACCTAAAAGGCTACAGCTATAACCTCTACACCGGTGTTTGGTAAAAATTTTACGGGCCTGCATTTTTTAAGCCTGTCCTAAAAAACAACCTGCCAACCCTTTCCGGAACCTGACAACAAAAAAATGAAGCCGGGAATCTTTAAAACCTACCAACATCTTTTTGCTGAAAAAAAGGCTTCTCTCTGCCCATATTGCTAAAAAACTACAAATGAAATAAAATTTTCCTATGGACAGATTTATTTGCATACATGGACATTTTTACCAGCCGCCCAGAGAAAACCCGTGGCTGGAATTTGTAGAGCTTCAAGATTCTGCATATCCTTACCATGACTGGAACGACAGGATTGCAGCTGAATGCTATGCGCCAAATACGGCATCAAGGATCATAGATAAAGAAGGTAAGATCATTGACATTGTAAACAACTATGCAAAAATAAGCTTCAATTTCGGGCCCACCCTGCTTTCATGGCTTAAAAAACACAGGGGCGACATATACGAAGCGATTATTGAAGCAGATAAGCTCAGTCAAAAGAATTTTTCCGGCCATGGTTCCGCCCTGGCCCAATGTTACAGTCACATGATCATGCCTCTGGCAAACCAGAGGGACAAAAAAACACAGATTATCTGGGGTATAAAAGATTTTGAGCATCATTACGCCAGATACCCAGAGGGGATGTGGCTGCCGGAAACAGCCGTTGATACAAACACCCTGGAGATTTTGGCTGATATGGGTATAAAGTTCACCATACTTGCACCGGGCCAGGCTGCCAGGGTTAAGCAAAACCACCAAAATTGGATTGATGCGGGAACCGGTATTGACCCCAAATATCCTTATAAGGTTAACCTTCCCTCAGGAAAAAATATAACTGTTTTTTTCTATGACGGGCCCATATCGCATGATATAGGCTTCGGTGGCCTGCTTAAAAATGGAGAAGCATTCGCCCAAAGGCTGCTGTCCGCTTTCAATGATAATGGTGGACCGCAACTGGTGCATATCGCAACCGATGGGGAAACCTACGGCCATCACCACCGGTTTGGAGATATGGCTTTATCCTATTGCCTTTACCACCTTGAATCAAATAACTTGGCCAGAATCACCAATTACGGTGCGTATCTGGAAATCCATCCCCCTGAACGGGAAGCGGAAATTGTAGACCATTCATCCTGGAGCTGCGCACATGGAATAGAGAGGTGGGCCGACGACTGCGGCTGCAATACTGGAGCTCATCCTTCCTGGAACCAGAAATGGAGAAAGCCTTTGCGCCAGGCAATGGACTGGCTGGGTGAAAAGTCAGAACAGGTTTTCCAGCAGCATGCAGAGGGCCTGCTTAAAAGCCCCTACCAGGCCAGGGACGATTTTATTCTGGCCATACTTGACCGCAGCAGGGACCACGTAGAAACATATATCGACCGTCACAGTTTAAAAGAATTAGACAACAAGCAAAAAGCAACTGTGCTCAAGCTTTTAGAAATGCAAAGGCATGCCATGCTTATTTTCACCAGCTGCGGGTGGTTTTTTGATGAAATATCAGGCATAGAAACCGTACAGGTATTGATGTATGCAGCAAGGGTTATCCAATTAATAAAAGAGATTACAGGCCAGGATTACCAAGAAGCGTTTACGGACATGCTAAAAGAGGCGCCCAGCAATGTAAAAGAATTCAAAAATGGGGCGGAGGTTTACCAAAAACTGGTAAACCCAGCGGTGCTGGACCTCTTCAGGGTAGGCGTAAACTATGCAGTTTCCTCTATTTTTGAAAAGTATGCCAAACATACCCATATGTACTGCTACCAGATAAACAGCCATATCTATGACCGTACCACAATGGGCCGACAAACACTGGCTGTAGGGAGCGCCACCCTCCTTTCAGATATCACCTGGGAAAGCTCAGCATTAAAATTTGCAGTGCTGCACCTGGGCGACCACAATCTTCTTGGAGGCATTCACCATGATGGCCAAGAACCTTTTAAAAAAATCCATCAGCAGATCAAAGAATCTTTTCTAAGAAGCGATATACCGCAGACCATATCCCTTATGGATCAATATTTTGGCTCCCATAATTATTCACTGTGGCACCTGTTCAAGGATAAGCAAAGGGATATCATATCCAGGGTAACCAAGCCCCGCCTAAAAGAGATAGAGCAGC
>PWYO01000065.1 GCA_003567835.1 Actinomycetota bacterium
ACATGGCCACATCCCAGGGTTGGAAACCGGCAGCATAAAAAGCGGAAGCCATTTCCCGGTCCCCATTGCTGCCTTCTTCCCTGATAATGGCCACTTTGGGCTTAACATCGCCTGCCATCTGAGCACTGGGTGTTTTTGAAGGCTCAAATGAAAGCTGGTATACCGGGCCCTGCCGTGGATGTGCCTCTGCCTGCTGTTTGGCCAAACCTTCATCCATCTGGAGCTGTTCCAGCCGGTCACTGGTCTGCTCCCACCAGTTTAGAAGGGTATGCGTGTCTACATCCAATTTTGTATCACCATTCTGTGCAATGGTCAGCGTTCTTTGTTCTTTGGTAGACCCCAGCACCCTGAAGGCAAGATTCTTTTTCTCCATGGCCTCCACAATGTATGCCTCATCCTTTTGGAAGTATTCAAGAATCAAACCCAGCTCTTCAGCAAACAATTCCCTGCCCGGGCTGCAGTCCGGCCGCAATTGGATATCCGCCCCGCAGTTTCCAGCCATGACCATTTCAGCCAAAGCAATGGCCAGGCCCCCATCGCTGATATCATGGCCTGCCAATATAAGGTCTTGATCAATCAGTTCCTGTACAGCCAGAAAAGCCGCTTTGAGGCCTTGCACATCATCTGCATCCGGAGATTGGCTGCCCAGTTGGCCCAAAGTCTGGGCCCAGGCGGACCCGCCCAGCCTTCTTCGGCCCCGGGCTAGATCCACATGCATAAGCTTGCTGTGCCCCGGCCTCTTCAGGTCAGGGGTTACCACTTTTTCTATGCAAGGTACCGGTGCATAGGCAGAAATGGTTACTTCATTGGGGGCCTTAACCAGCTCTGATTCCACTTTTGCAGCCATGGAAACACTGTCTTTTCCCCCGTCGGCGGCAATTCCCAGCTGGACCATCATCGCGCTTAAAGCCTTGGCCGCATCCAGTATCGCCGCACCTTCACCGGGCAATTTTGCAGGCCACATCCAGTTTACCGAACACTTAATATGTTCAAATGCAGAAATTTTTGCCCAAATCAAATTGGTTAAGGCCTCACTTAGAGACATCCGTGCCCCGGAAGCGGGATCCAGCAAGGTCTTTAAGGGCTGCTCACCAATGGAAACCGCTGCGCCGCTGCCGGCAAAATGGCTCTGGGCAATGACCGCCACATCAGAAACCGGAAGCTGAAGGGGCCCGCAGCACTGCTGCCGGGCAATCAGTCCGGTAACACTGCGGTCCACTTTTCGCACAAGGTAGCCCTTGGAGCAAACGGAAGGCAGCTTGCATACCTCCCTGATGGCTTTTTCTAGATCCAAGTCCCTGGGCATGGTAACCGCCTTTTTTTTGGTTTCTACGCGGTTAAAATGGAAAACTTTCTGGGGCATATTGCTTAATATCTTATCCAGTTCAAGGTTGACAGGGGTTTGGCTGTTTTCACGGTCGGTGACCACAATTTTGCCGTCCCCGGTAATCTTTCCCAGCACTTCGCAATTGATTTTTTCCCGGTGGCATAATGACTGCATGATTGCCAGGTTTTCGGGGGCAATCAGAAAAGCATTTCTTTCCTGGTACTCCCCTCCCCAAATTTCCAAAACAGACATGGATTTGTCCCCCACCTGAATTTCCCTGATCTCTATTTTTCCGCCGGCAGGCTCCACGATTTCGGTAAGCACATTGCAGGGGCCTCCAGCGCCTTGGTCATGTATGCTTAAAATAGGGTTGTTGGTGCCCATCTCTATACAGGCCCGAATGACCCGGTTTAATTTCTGCCCCATCTGGGCATCTCCCCGCTGCACCGCATTAAAATCAAGCTCTTCTCTCCCCTCTTCCTGGATCAGGCTGGAAGCAGACCCGCCGCCTATGCCAATCCGGTAGGCAGGACCGCCGATCTGGATGATCAGCATATTTTTTTCCGGTTGCTTTTTTTCAAGGTGCCGGTGGTCAATCTGGCCTATTCCCCCGGCAAACATAATGGGTTTTACCCATTCCCGACGCTGCCCGTCAGGCAGCCGAAGCCCGCAAGTACGGGTAAAGCCCTGGATGACCGGTTCCCCGAATTTATTTCCGTAATCAGAAGCGCCGTCACTTTCCCTGATCATAATCTCCAGCGGAGAGGCAAGGTTTGCGGGATAAGCGAACCGGCCCTCATCTTCCCCGGGGATGGCGTATCCGGGGATATGTAAATTGCCGGTGCAGTAGCCTGCCGTGCCCGCTACCACCAGCCCTCCCCGGCCTGTGGCCTGGACATCCCGGATTCTGCCCCCGGTTCCGGTCTCCGCACCGGGAAAAGGAGCCACACCGCTGGGAAAATTGTGGGTTTCTGCGGTAAAAATAAAATCATAAGCCATGCTTTTGCTTCCGAAAGCCGCGCCATAGCCCGGCTTGACAGGGATGATGGTGCTGATGTCAAATCCTTTGATAGCCCCGGAATTATCCTTGAAGGCAATAAGGCTGTTGGCCCTGTTTTGCTTAAGCGGGTATTTGATCAGGTCCAAAAGGGTATGGGGTATTTTTTTCCCATCTACAATCAGCTGGCCCTTGAAAAACCAATGCCTTGAATGCTCGCTGTTGGCCTGGCTAAGCTGGAAGCATTCCACATTGGTGGGATTGCGTCCAATTTTTTTTACAAAAAGGTCAAAATAAAAGTCAACATCCCATTGATCAAATCCCAGACCCAATTGACTGTTGACCTCCTCCAGTGCCTGGATACCCTTTTCCATAAGGGGCACCTCATATACTTTGTGGGAAGCAACCTCCGCTTCAAAAGAAGAAAGCGGCTGGGCATACGGGCATTCGGTCATGCGGTCATGGTGTTGGGCAATAAATTGGGCCCGGTCGGTTTCGGGTCCCACCAGGTAGCGCCGGGATCTTTCCAGCCTGGTGACCATATCCAGCCCGCAGGCATGGCAAATGGCCACGGCATTGGTGGAATAGGCGGTTTCAAAATGAAGCCTGGGACCGATTTCTACCACATCATGGCCCAATCCAGCTAGAAATGATGCCGTTTGCAATTTTTCTGGTTCAAAAGTTTCGGCCAGCAGCCACCTAAGAATTCTCTGCCTACGGTGATCCAGCTTGGTGCTTGTTTCAATGTAGAAACAGTATTCAAAATCCGGTTGAATAAAACGGTAGAAACGGTAAATCATGTAAATCCTTTCTTTTTTGAAAGCATGTCAAAATGTAAACATGGCAAAATGCACGCCTGCTCCTTATGGTTATTTTACATCAAAAATAGCTTTTTTTTTAAAAAAATGGTGCTTTGGCAACGAATTTTTCCCAGCCTGGTGCTACAATTTCCCAATCCGGGGCACCGCGGGCATTGCTACTTTTCCTCTTTTGCAGATAAGGGCCGCTTTCTGTTCTTATTTTTGTCAATAACCCTGATTCTGTCAACATGCTTTTTGGGCTCAGGGAATTGAGGATTCTTTGCATGATTGTTGATGCCAACGGATGGTTGCCGCGCAATCATGATGATATACTATGCTAAAAAACCTGACATGCATATACATAAAGCATGTGACCCATACCTGGGTTCTATGGGCAGGATTCTGACCGGAAAGCAGAAATATTTTTCGCGGAGCATCCCAGGACCAAGTTTTTTAAAACTGTTGGAAACCATCGATTTCGCTCTGCCTCCAATCAGGGGATAAGGACCCCATGAAGCGGCTTCAAACAGCACACAGGCATGGGACCCCGCCTTCTTGATATACCGCTGGAAGGACGAAGCGTTTCCTGCCTTGATTTAGCATCAAGGGAACAATGCGCGAATCTTTGATTTTGGCCTTTTTTTTAAAAAGCTTTTGAACCATCTTCGGTAAAAGGGTCCGCTAACGGACTGCAATATCATATTGGTCCTGCCTCCTTTGCATCATCAAGCACGGGCCCAGCACCAAAAACAGGTCTCCTATTTGTTTCGTTTTATGTCCATGCTTTGTGCTGCAGTCCTGCGTACGGAAAGCTTGATTGCGTTTATAAACAGAGGCAGCCAGCATGCAGTCTGCATTTGCGGGATCAGCCTAAGCGGATGGGTAACCAATCTGCACGATACCTATTTTCATACTGCGGACACCCACATCCCCCTTCTTGGCAGAGCAGACCTTTGGGATATCTTCCTGCATTCCGCCTATGGGAACATGACCGGAAAACATGCACAAAAGAACCGTAAAACAGTAGAAAAATGTTTGCATTTTGAACAGGATTTTAAGACCATGGGCTTATAAAGCATGTTCGAATAGAAGTATGCACATGACAGCGGGGCAAGGGCAAAAAAAAAGGTTCATATCCTGCAGGTGCTACTCTTTTTTTTGTTGTGAATCCTCCATAATGTGGCAGATCCCTGCAACATATTTGACATCCAGGACAAATGCAATGCCTTCTCCAGGCTTGTTCAGGTTTCCGGCATGAAGAATGGCATCAAGAACCTTTTTTGTAATCTCGCAATTGACCAGGGTAAGCAGTATCTCTTTTTCCGGTTCAATGGGTATGCCCAATAGTTTTGATTTCTCATGGATGCCGGCCCCCCTTGCCGGAATAACCGTTCCCCCTTCTGCGCCCGCCTGTTTGGAAGCTTGGAGAATGGTCTCAGAAAATCCTCTTTTTACGATGGTCACAATCAAATCATGGTCTTCATAGCATATCATGTATTTCAAACCTCCTTTATTCCTGTTTTTTTTCTTTGATCCGGTATAATAGGCCCAGGGTAACCACAGAAAGTATGGGTGCCAAAGCAACCAGGGAAATGAGCCCAAACCCGTCTATGATGGCATCCCTTCCCTCCAATACATTCGCAGCCCCTACGCCGATGGCCATAATAAAGGTTACGGTCATAGGGCCGGTGGCCACCCCGCCTGAATCGAAAGCAATGGATGTGAATGTGGGACCTATAAATTTTGTCAGAGCTAGGGCTGCCACATAGCCGGGAAGAATAAAATAAGCCAGGTGAATGCCCCACAAGGTTCTGGCCATGGCCAGGGCAATGGATGCAGCCACGCCCAGGGAGATGGTCAGCAGCATGGTCTTTTCTTTAATATAACCGCTGGAGGCATTTTCTACCTCCTGGCAAAGCACCCGGACTGCCGGTTCGGCTATGGTAACCACAAACCCCAATATGAACCCGATGGGAATCAGCACCCATTTATGGTTTAAACCGCCCAATACTTCACCGATGGTATTGCCGGTGGGCAAAAAACCGATATGAACCCCGTACAGAAACATGACCAGGCCGATGAAGGTTAAAAACATGCCCTTTAACACAGCCAGGGCCTCTGATTTGGGCAGCTTCAAAAAAAAGA
>PWYO01000064.1 GCA_003567835.1 Actinomycetota bacterium
CTTGTATGTCCTGTCTTCATGTTTGCACTCTTTTACCTAATATTAATACGAAAATCTCAAAGGTCAATTTTTTTGTAATATAAATGGGGAAATTATATTATGATATAGCAAAAACAGGTTTGGAGAACATGGATCTGCTGCTTTATATAAAATATTTTGCTTCTATTGCTTCGCTGGTGGTCATTGGATATGTGCCGGTCTATTTTCTGCTGCTCAACAAAAAGATTTTGGACCTGGAATACAAAAAACTTTCCGGCAAGTTTTTTATCATGTTCCTCTGCTTTTATATGGGCGCCTTTATAGCCACCCTGTTTCTGATGCTGCTATCTCTTTTTGCCATCGAATTCCAGTTTGTGTATCTGGTTATATTTACTACCATGTTTTTATGCCCCACCCTGTACCTTTACTTTTCCAAAAGGTTTCGCTACCGGGAAAAAATCAGGCTTAAGCGGATGATCAAAGGGGCGGTTACTTTGGAAGATGACCTTAAAATCAAAAAGGGCAGGGTGGTCACCGAGCAGAAAAAGCCCAAGCCCCCTTTTCAGCTGCGCAGAAGCCATTTTTCCACTGTGCTGTTTGCCCTTCTGGCCCTGCTTACCCTGGGCAGTTTCCTGGTGGTGCTTTTTTTCACCTTCCTTTTTCCCATCCGCTTCTGGGATGCGGTATCCTGCTGGTCTCTAAAAGCCAAAGCCTTTTTCATAGACAGCGACATCTTTGCCTTCTATACCCAGCACCAGTATACATTTTCCCACCACTCCTACCCGCTGTTTTTGCCTTTGCTGCAGACCTGGATTTACCTGTGGATAGACAAGGTGGATGAAAACCTGGTCAAAATTATCTTTCCCCTGTTTTATGCTTCAGGCATATTTACCCTGTACCATTTTTTCAGGCAGAAACTAAACCGGCTTCTGGCTATGCTTCTGGTGTTTGTATTCTCCACCATACCCATTATTGCCGACCACGGATATATTGAATATACCAATTTGCTTTTTTCGGTGGTGCTGGTGCTGGCGGTGTATTTCTTCTACCTGCACCGGGTAAAAAGAAAGATCGGAAGCTACCTGGTGACCGCTTCGGTCTTTTTTGCCCTGCTTGCTTCCATAAGAAGTGAAGGCTTGGCCTATATGGCCCTGTTTTTTGTGATCAATTTCCTATTTCTGGTCCACGATATCATCAAATTCCGCAACAAAGGGCGGATTGTACTCAATTTCACCTATTCGGTGGCGGCTGCCTTGCTGCTTTTGACCCCCTGGATTTTGACTGCCTATGCCCTGGACCTGCCCCTGCTCTCCCTGGAGTGGCAGCAGCTTTTGGTCCAGCCGGAGGCGGCAGCGGTGCCCGGTTTTGGGGCAGCCTGGACCATTATGGCCAGGCAGCTGTTTTTTTCCGCCTATGATTCCACCCGGGCCTTTTTGGGCTCCGGCTACGGGCCCGCATTTGTGGTGCTGTTTGTGCTTTTCTGGGCCAGTATCAAAAAATTATTTGTCCGGGCCAACTGGCTGCCCTTTGTGTTTATTATGTTTGGGGTCCTCTCGGTTTTTGTTTCAGTGGCCTATATTGGCGACTTTGCCACCTCTGTAGAACGTTATCTTTTGCATATTTTTCCCTTGAGCTATTTATGGATTTTATCCAATATGCCTAATTCCAAAACATTGGGATAAAATGATGGTTTATGGTAATATTTTTACTTATTTTAGAAAATAATTGGCGATGTATATCTACATTCTTATAGCAGTTTTGGCAGCCCTGGCGGCAGCCGCTGGAATTTATGCATTCCGGTATGAGCCTTTCCGTTTTAGGCTCTCCCAGGTGGATATCAACCTGCGGCAGCTGGGCAAGAAAAGCAATGGCCCCAAGGGCCAGCCCTATCTGCACATCCTGCATCTTTCTGATTTTCACCTGCGTAAAAACAGCAAGGGCAAAAGGATGTTTGCATTCGTGCAGAGCCTGGCCCGCTATGAGCCCGACCTTATATTTATCACCGGAGACCTGGTGGACCAGGACCAAAACATTGCCTATCTGGCCGAGATGCTCAAGCCTTTGAAAGCCAAGTGCGGCAAGTTTGCGGTACTGGGGGTCCACGATTATTACAATAAGAAGGTGACCGAGTTTGTCAAAAATATGATCCGCAGGAAAAAAGACTACCGCAGGGAAAATGACATTGCCCGGCTCAAACAAGCGCTGCAGTCCGTAGGAGTTACCGTGTTGCAGAACCAGCGGGCGGCAATCCGCTGCAGGGATGCGGATATCAAGGGCATTGATATCGTGGGCATCGATGACCCCATATTGGAGAAGGCCCATGTGCCTGCCGCCCTGGACCAGGAAGGGCCCAGGGAGCGTTCGCTGTCCTATTACCGGCAAAAATATCCTGAATACTTCCGGTTCAAACAGCGGGATTTTCACCTGCTGGAGGAAGATGCCCGGCTTCTTTTGGCCCTGGTGCATACCCCGGACAGCCATACCATCATGGACCTGGCCGGGCAGGGCGCAGATATTATTTTCAGCGGGCACACCCATGGGGGCCAGGTGCGGCTGCCCCTGGTGGGGGCGCTGCTGACCGGATGCCGGCTGAGCCCCAGGTTTGCCTCCGGGCTTTTTTATTTTAAAAAATTTGTGCTTTATATATCCAGGGGGCTTGGTGAAGGGCGCTATTCCCAGTTCCGGTTTTTATCGGCCCCCCAGGCAAGCATGATACGGGTATATAAGAAATAGGAAGGAGACATAGATTGCAACAAAATAGGAAAACAATTGTTATCATGCTGGCAGCTGGGCTGCTGGCGCTGCTGCTATTGGCCGGCTGCGGAGAGGCGGAAACGGTACAGGAGCTGATCACCACCCAGGTGGAATCCATTGTAGAAGAAGAGGAGCCGGAGCCCCTGCCCCAGGAAATTGAGGACATGATCGCAGAAGCCGAAGCATACTATGCAGAGGGACTGTACGGGGATGCCAGCAAAGCCTACCGCAATGCCATACTGGCCCTGGAGAGGCTGGACAGGGAGGATACCCAAGACTTGCTTGATGATCTCAATGCGGATTATGAGAAGACCAGAAAGATTGTGGATGCCGCCCGCATGCATCACGGCAATGCCATGCAGCTGCAGTATGAAACCCGGTTTGAGGAAGCCATCAATGAGCTTGAAAAAGCTTTGGAGATTTATCCCAAGTACCAGCCGGCCATTGATGCCCTGATGACCCTGGAAGCTTTGGAAGAGCTTCAGTAGTTTGAAATTGCAGGTTTGCAGTAGTATGATAAAAATATGGCTAAGTCTAAGACAGGATGCCCCGGACAGGATCCGGGATACTTAAAAGATTTTCATACCCAGCTGGTGCCCTGCCCAGGCTGTGGGCACCGGGTGGAGTTCTTTGCTGATGAAAGAAAAGTCAAATGCCCCAAGTGCCATACCCGGGTATACAAGCTGGACGAACAGGCGGCCGAATATGTCGAAGGCAAGGTGGTATTCAAAGAGCCGGATAAAAGCTGCCTGGACTGGTGCGGGTCATGCCTGGATTCCAAAGATTACCGGGACATCGAAGCCCATAAGCAGAGACTGGAAGAGAAGAAGAAAGACTTCTCTGCATTGATGGAAACGGTTGACCCCCAGGATGAGGCGGTTATTGATTTTTTCCTGGAAGCATTTGCCAAGTCTACCAATAGTCCCAAACTGATTGATGACGGTGCCTTTGATGTCCTTGCCCGCAAAAACCCCGATCTTTTTGTCAAGGCCAGGCATTACTATCTGAACTTCATCAAGTAGTTGTCATATTGGCTTTTGATGGGTAATATTTTTATATGGCAAAAAAAAGACCAAAAAGAAAGGGCTGCCTTCCCCCGGTGGTTTGGCTGACCCTGTTTTTTGTAGGTGTGCTGGTGGTGGGTTTTTTGGTGGTCTATGCCTTGGATAACCCCAATTTTATGGCCGGTTTCCGGCAAAGGCTTTCTTTGGATCAGCAGCAGGAACCCCAGGTCCAGGAAGAGATGGTAACCGTTGCAGACCCGCAGGCCGACCCCGGCCAGGAAAGGCTGGGCCTGGCAGAAAGAATCCGGCAAATGCTGGACAGGGATCTCCAGCAGGAGGAGCCTGAGCTTGCGCCCAGAATAGAGGTCCCATTCTATTATGCGGTCCTTGGCGAAGATTTGTTGCTGGGTTCAGAGAAGCGGATCATTGTGGCAGGAAGCAAGGAAAATGCCCTGGTCAATGCGGTCAAAGAGCTTCTAAAAGGCCCTACCCGGTCTTATCTTTTTCCGGTCATCCCGGGCGGGACCACCTTGATTCACACAGAGATCCATGAAAATATTGCTACAATCGACCTATCTCAGGAATTTCTGGACAATAGCCTGGATACCCGCATACTGGATGAGCTGATTATTTATTCCATGGTCAATACGGTCACTGAGATTCCCGGAATTGACGGGGTCATATTCTATATTGACGGAAAGCGGATCAAGGTTTACGGGGATATTGACTTAAGCATTCCCGCCATACGCAATGAAGCCCTGATCCGTGAACAGGGCGTATAGGGGGCCGATTGTTAAAATATAGGGAATGGCAAAAATTTTTCAAAAAGTGAGGCCGGGTATAGGCATGCTTAAGGGGCGCAAGGCAATGACCCGAAAAGCATCCAGCACAATAAGCAGGCCGGGCCCGATTATTTGGGAGGGCAAGAAAGCAACAGATGGGCAGGAAAAGAAGAAGGGTTCCAGTCAGTCTCCATCCCCAGGACTGCCCCCTGCAAGCTGAAGAGATCAGGATCATTATAAGGGGGGCAGATGACCTGATCATGGAGGGGGGACGGAGCCTGCTTGCCAAAATATTAAAAGGATCAAAAGATAAGGCACTGCTGGAAAAAGGCCTTCAAAAAAGTCCAGTGTATGGATATTACAAGAACCTAACCCTGGATGCGATAACTTCCAAAATAGACTGGCTGCTGGTCCATGATTATCTGTGCATTGAGTATAGCGGCAGGCTGCCCATGCTGGTCTACAGCTCCAAGGGGTGGGAGATTGAAAAGGATATCTACACAGATGAGCTCCTTGCCCAAATGGACCAATGGATCGACAGCGGCGTTGAATGCTTTAATATGCTTTATTTAAAAGATCGGGCCAGGGATATGATCATGGTTCTCTTGGACAAGATACAGGACACTGGTGACAGCAAATATATACCGCTTCTTGAGGCTTGGAAAAAAATAGATTACAAAAAGGTGAGAAAACGCATTGATTCTGTCATCAGGCACCTCGGGGCATAAGGGAGCCAGATATTTGA
>PWYO01000256.1 GCA_003567835.1 Actinomycetota bacterium
CGCCATCATCTCTGACGGCCTGCGTGCGGACTATATCATTCCCAAACCTTTTGACAGCCGGGTGCTTGCTGCGGTGGCCGTAAGCGTGGCCAAGGCCGCAGTTGAAACTGGTTATGCGCCGCAGGATACCGACCTGGACTGGATCCGGCAGCGGGCTGAACATATTTTGCAAAACGATCAGGAGATTTAATATGAAGTACCGTTTACTGGGAAAAACCAATTTTAAAGTTTCGGAAGTCTCACTGGGCACATGGCAGCTGGGCGGCCGATGGGGACAAGATTTTGATGAAAATAATGCCATGAAAACCCTGGAAAAAGCGGTTGAGAAAGGCATAAATTTTTTTGATACTGCAGATATTTATGGTGATGGATTCAGCGAAAAGGTGATTGGAAAATTCTTAAAAAAAACCAAGGAAAAAGTCTATGTAGCCACCAAATGCGGAAGAAAATCCAATCCCCATCATGCGGATGCGTATCATGAAAAAAACATAAGGCGGTTTATTGAGGAGAGCTTAAAGAATATGCAGCTGGAAGTATTGGATCTTGTCCAGCTGCATTGCCCTCCTACAGAAGTCTATTACCAGCCGGAGGTTTTTGAAGGACTGGACAAAATGGTCAAAGAAGGAAAAATTAGACACTATGGGGTCAGTGTGGAAAAAGTTGAAGAAGGACTTAAAGCCATTGAATTTCCCAATCTTGCTTCAGTGCAGATTATTTATAATATGTTTCGGCTCAGGCCCAGGGAGCTCTTTTTCCCCAGGGCCAAACAAAAAAATGTGGGGATATTGGTGCGGGTGCCCCTGGCCAGCGGATTGCTGACAGGAAAGTTTCAAAAAGATTCCAAATTTTTAGCCAATGACCACCGCCATTATAATCGGGAAGGCCAAGCATTTGACCGGGGGGAGACTTTTGCCGGTGTACCCTACGAGGTGGGGCTTCAGGCAGTCAGCTGGCTGAAAAAGATTATAGGTGAGCAGAATCTGGCGCCTTATGCTTTAAAATGGGTGTTAAGCGATGCGCAGGTTAGCTGTGTGATCCCTGGAGCAAGCCATGCCCAACAAATTGCAGCCAATGCGGCAGCCACTGATTTGCCTGAACTGACCAGTCGACAGATGCAAAAAATTGAACATGTTTACAATCAGTATGTAAAACCTTATGTGCACCAGTTATGGTAATAATCATTTCATGCAAATTATGATAATATAAAATGACTAGCCAAAAAGTCTACAAGAAATAGGAGGTCGAATGAAGTATTTTAATAACCTCATGGATATTATTGAAACCAGGAGAAGCACAAGGTCCTATAACCAGCAGCCCGTAGAAGAGGATAAACTGCAATATGTTCTGGAGGCATTCAGGAAGGCCCCCTCTGCAAAAAATATTCAGCCTTGGAAACTGGTGGTGGTAAAAGATGAAAAGAAAAGAAATGATTTGGCTATGGCTTCCAATAATCAATCATTTATGGCTGAAGCCCCGGTTATCATTGTTGCCTGTGCAAAAGAGGAAGAAGCATATGATGCCATGGGGGGCTATATGAGCAGTTTTGCCATTGATACCGCCATTGCCCTGGATCATTTGATGCTTGCGGCTGCTGAACAGGGCCTGGGCACATGCTGGATTGGGGCTTTTAAAGAAAAACTTGTAAAAGATCTTATGAGCGTACCGGACCATGTAAGGGTGGTAGCCCTAACCCCCCTTGGTTATCCCGCTTCTGAAGGCAGGGCCCGAAGCAGAAAACCCCTTTCAGAGATCGTCTGCTATGATAAATATGTAGAATAAATGGTATGGAGATTATTGTTACCCATATCAGTTCAGACTTTGACGCATTTGCGGCCCTGATTGCGGCAAAAAAGATTTACCCAGATGCACAGATTATACTGCCTACGTCCATCAATCAGAATGTAAGAAAATTTATGGTCCTCCATGAAGAGGAGCTGCCCGATCTTGTGGATGTTTCCAGCATTGATCTTACAAAGGTCACCAAGATGGTGGTTGTGGATACCATGATTCCTTCCAGGCTGGGACCTTCTCGAGCTGTTTTAAAAAATACCGGCATAGAGGTAATCGTCTATGATCATCACCAGCAGTCAGACCAGGATATGGAAAGTGATGAGAAATATTGCCGGGAGATTGGGGCCACTACTTCTATGCTGGTTGATATCATTGAGCAGAAACACATAGGCATAACCCCGCTGGAAGCAACCCTTTTTGCCTTGGGGATTTATGAAGATACCGGTTCCTTCACCTATCCCAGCACCACGAGCGATGACCTGCAAGCGGCAGCTTATCTCCTTTCCAGGGGTGCAAATCTTTATGTGCTCAATAAATTCCATAATATTTCCTTAAACAAAGACCAGCATCAGCTTTTAGAAATGCTTATCGAACACAGCCAGAAGGTCAACATTAAGGGGAAAGAAGTGCTGCTGTCATTTGCCCAGACAGGCGGTTATGTGGAAGGTCTTTCCGTGCTTACTAGAAAACTCTCGCAGATTGAAGACATCAATACAGTGATCTGCTGGGCCCGGATGAAAGGCAAGGTCTACATAGTAGCCAGAAGTTATGATAAGAGCGTAGACGTATCCAGCATACTGGAAACAGTAGGGGGAGGCGGGCATCCCCAAGCGGCCTCTGCAGTTGCCCAAGCCAGAGAGTTTAACCAAATTAAGGGTAAAATCTTAGACGCCTTGGAGGAAAAAATTAAGAAACCGCCTGTGGCTTCAGATATCATGTCTTATCCGGTTAAAGTTGTAAAAGAAGATGAAAGCATAGAACAGGTAGACCAAGTTCTAAAGAAATATGGGCATACCGGTACGCCAATTGTGGATGCCAACCAAAAACTTACCGGAATTATCACCCGCAAAGATATTGACAAGGCCATCAAGCATGGGCTGGCCCATGCGCCGGTAAAAGGGTTTCGTTCCCATGGTGTGGTCACAGCCGCACCGCATGAAACCATCGATTACCTGCAAAGCCTGATGCTCCAAAATGCCATTGGCCGTATTCCCATTATGCAGGGAAAAAAGATTGTAGGCATTGTTACCAGAAAAGACATATTGCGGCATATACACGGCCAGCATTTTGACCAAAAACACGGGCTGCCGCTGGATATGGCGGAAAAGGGCAAGAGCCATTTCCCCCCGTGGGTTTGGGAAATGCTAAACCTTGTATCGGACCTTGCCCGTGATTTAAGGTACCGTGTATATCTGGTAGGGGGCATTGTAAGGGACATCATGCTCAATATACCCAATCTGGATATAGATCTTGTGGTTGAAGGGGATGGGATAAAACTGGCTAAGGAACTTGAAAAAAAGACAGGCTACCGGGCAGAAACCCATTCCAAATTTAAGACTGCTGTGCTCATCATTTCCGAAGCGCTCCATATTGATGTTGCCACGGCCAGGGTAGAGTATTATGATCGGCCTGCGGCATTGCCCAGTGTGGAAAGCGGGAGCATCAAACAAGATCTTTCCAGGAGGGATTTTACCATCAATGCCATGGCCATTTCCTTGAACCAGGAAAGTTTTGGGGAGGTCATTGATTTTTTTGGTGGAAGAAAAGACCTGGAGCAAAAAAAAATAAAAGTCCTGTATAAGATGAGCTTTATTGAAGACCCTACCAGGATTTTCAGGGGGGTCCGGTTTGAACAAAGGCTGGGTTTTACCATTGATCTGCAGACCGAAAAACTGATCAAGACCACCATCAATATGGACCTGGTTTCCAAATTGACTGGAGTAAGAATCAGGGACGAACTGATTGCCATTTTAAATGAACAGGAGCCTTGGAAATCGCTAAAAAGACTTTATGAGCTGGGCGCATTGGAAAAAATTGGTTTCCGTATACCCATAAATACTGGTTTTATGGATCAGGTTAAGCACGTTCTCGATGCAAGCAAGAACCTGAGCGCCCATATTCAGCAGGATATCAAGCGCTGGCGGCTGCTGCTTATCCTGCTGTTAAAAAACCAAAGGGCCGAGGAAATTGAAAAATGGTGTTCAGATATGAAAGTAAGGCAAAAAGATGTTCAGGTAATAAAGCATGTGCTCTACAATATGGATCAGGCCCAAAAAATGCTGGGCAAGAAAATAAGGAAAAATTCTGAGCTGTACAGGACCGCAAATAGGTTTAAGCCCGAGCTTCTGATCATCTGTTTTACCTGGGGCCCGGAATATCAAAAGAATGTAACAACCTACCTTAAAAAACTGCACAATATAAGCCTGGGAATTGATGGAAAGACCCTCATAGCCATGGGATATGCACCTTCTGCCAAATTTAAACAAGTTCTGGACCGTCTGTTTGACCTGAAGCTGGACGGAATCATCAAAAACAAGGAGGAAGAGGTCGCCTATGCCCGAAAATTATTTGAGCCTCAGGGCCATGGAGGCCGCACCTAAAGCACCAATAATCTGAGGTTCCTCCGGTAAGCTGATTTTTGTATGCAAGCTTTCTTCCACTGCCTGTACCACACCTGTGTTTTTTGCAACACCGCCCGTCATGCATACCGGTTCGGCCAATCCCACCCGTTCCACCATGGTAGACACCCTATTTGCTATAGAATAGATTAAACCTTTTACGATTTTGTTTTTGTCCTCTCCGTGGCCGATAAGGGAAACAATCTCTGACTCAGCAAATACAGTACAGGTAGAGGTTATATCCACCGTTTCCTTAGTTTTTAAAAAAATTTCCCCAAAATGGGTGAGGTCAATTTCAAGAGCCTGGGCCATTACTTCTAAAAACCGCCCAGTGCCTGCAGCGCACTTATCATTCATTAAAAAATCAATCGGCTGTTTGTTTTCATCAATGCGGATAACCTTGCTGTCCTGTCCCCCGATGTCGATCACCAGTCTGGTGTCGGGATAAAAAAACAGGGCCCCCTGGGCATGGCAGCTGATTTCTGTGATATTTTTGTCTGCGAAAGAAACGTTAATCCGCCCATAGCCGGTGGCTACCGTTTTATGAATCTGTTCTTTTTTTAAACCTGCGCTTCTGCAGGTATCATCCAATGCTTTTTCTGCAGCGATCTTGCTGTTAGAGCCGGTGGGTAAAACGGCATAGGATACAATCTCAATGTTTTGTTTATTTTTTTTCAGTATGACTGCTTCTGTAGAAACAGATCCAATATCGATGCCGCAGCTTATAATATCAGACATAAATAATACTCTCTTTCATATTATCCAGTATGCAGAACAGGGCCAGGTAGTCCCTGAGATGCCTGGTGATCAGGAAATTGGAGCGCACATATTCCCTGGCTTCAGCTCCCATC
>PWYO01000330.1 GCA_003567835.1 Actinomycetota bacterium
ATACCAGAATACAGACTTTTCCCGGCAATATGTTTGCCAGGATGTTTAACTTTACCAACAAAGATTATTTTGAAATCAAAGAAGAATCAGCAAGAGGACCGGTAAAGGTAGAATTTTAATAGTAGAGGTGTTTACAATTGTATGAGAATATAGGCAAAAATAGGGCAAAAACCTACTTCATTATCATAGGTTTTTTTGCCTTTATAGCAGCCATTGGCTATTTTATAGGGGTGTATCTTGATTACAGGTATGGCCTAAGGGGGCAATACGCCATTCTTCTGCTGGTATTTGCCCTGATTATCGCTGCGGTGATGAGTTTTGCAAGTTATTACCACAGTGATAAAATTGTATTGAAGCTAACTGGAGCAAGGCCCATATCCAGGGAAGAGAATCCCCGGGTCTATTATATTGTAGAAGGTCTTTCCATCGCTTCGGGCATGCCTATGCCCAAAATATATACCATCGACGACCAGGGCATGAATGCATTTGCCACAGGCAGAAATCCCCAAAAGGGAGTGATTGTATTTACCCGGGGCCTAATCGATCATTTAAATGATGAGGAACTAAAAGGGGTGGCGGCCCACGAACTGGCACATATCAAGAATTATGATATACTTCTGGGGACTGTGATTGTTGTCTTGGTGGGCATGCTCACCATTGTTAGCAATATATTGTTAAGAAGCTTTTTTTTCGGGGGCAGAAGAAGGAGCAGCAGGAGTTCCGGAGGGGGCGCACTCTCTCTGATACTGATGATTGTGGGCATTGTGCTCATCTTGCTGTCTCCGGTGATCGCCGCCATTATAAGGTTTGCAATAAGCAGAAACAGGGAATATCTGGCTGATTCTACCGGTGCATTGTTTACCAGGTACCCTGCGGGGCTGGCCAATGCTTTGGAAAAAATTCAGAACCACAGCGCGGTCAGAACTGCCAATAATGCAACAGCCCATCTGTTTATTTCCAACCCCCTGGGGAAGAAGAACAAAGCAATGTTTAAAGGGATGTTTAATACCCACCCTCCAGTCGAAGAGAGAATAAAGAGATTAAAAGAAATGTCTTTGGGTGTGGGGGCTTAAAATATTAGGAGGTGTTTTCATAATATGGAAAAAGGAACAATAAAAGTAAAGGCAGGACTGGCAGAAATGCTTAAAGGCGGGGTCATTATGGATGTGACCACCCCGGAACAGGCCAAGATCGCAGAAGAGGCAGGTGCTGTCTCAGTCATGGGCCTTGAAAAAATACCTGCAGATATACGGACTGCAGGGGGGGTGGCCAGGATGACCGATCCCCAGATCCTGCAGAAAATCATGGAAGCTGTATCCATTCCGGTGATGGCCAAAGCCAGAATCGGCCATTTCGGAGAAGCGCAAATACTGCAGGCCATCGGCATAGATTATATTGATGAAAGCGAAGTGCTCACCCCTGCCGATGAGCGGTTCCATATAAACAAATGGGACTTTAAGGTACCCTTTGTATGCGGTGCCACCAATCTTGGTGAAGCATTAAGAAGAATTGGCGAAGGCGCAGCCATGGTACGCACCAAGGGTGAACCGGGAACCGGGGACGTGGTTCATGCGGTCACCCACCTCAGGGCCATCAATGATGATATTACCAGGATTGCCAATTTGCCCAGAGAAGAGCTTATGACTGTTGCCAAGGAGCTGGGGGCGCCCTATGAGCTGGTGGTCTATGTCCATGATCATAAAAAGCTGCCAGTAGTAAACTTTTCTGCAGGGGGCATTTCCACCCCTGCGGATGCGGCCATGATTATGCAGCTTGGAGCAGAAGGGGTTTTTGTGGGTTCAGGCATTTTTAAATCCGAAAACCCCATGAAAATGGCCCAGGCCATCGTAGAGGCTACCACCCATTTCAATAATCCGGATGTGGTAGCCAGGGTCTCCAGGGGCCTGGGAAGCCCCATGCAGGGGACAGTTTGCTCCGGTTTGGATGAACAGCAAATGCTTTCTGCAAGAGGCTGGTAGGATGTGCAGGATAGGGGTACTTGCCCTGCAGGGGTCCTTCCGTGAGCATGTACAGGCTTTGACCAAATGCGCAGTCCATGCCTATGAGGTTCGGCTCCCTGACCAGCTGAAAGCTGCAGACGGCCTGATTGTGCCCGGGGGAGAAAGTACAGTCATTGACAAGTTGATTAAAAAATATGGTTTCAAGGCGCATCTTGACCATTTTTTCAGAGCAGGAAAACCTATGATGGGCACCTGTGCAGGCATGATTATGCTGGCCGGCAAGGTCTTGGGCCAAGACATAGGCTGGGGCTACATCAACCTTACTGTAGAGCGAAATGCTTATGGGCGACAGATTGACAGTTTTGAACAAGACATTGACCTAAACCTAAACTGCAGAAAAGGCCAGGATTTTAAAGGCATTTTTATCAGGGCCCCAAAAATTGTAAAAGTGGGAACAGATGTTCAGATTTTAGGCATGCTCGGAAAAGAAGCGGTGCTGGTGCGGCAGAATCATGTTGTGGCCTGTTCTTTTCACCCCGAACTTTGCCGGGATCTCAGGATACACCAATATTTTGTCCAAATGATCAAAAAAAACAAAAGGGAGTCATAGTATGTCAGGACATTCCAAATGGCATTCAATTAAACATAAAAAAGCAAAGGAAGATGCAAAACGGGGCAATATGTTCGGAAAACTTAGCCGGATGATCACCGTAGCAGCCCGTGAGGGAGCAAGCGGGGACCCTAAAGATAATATCGCCCTGGCCAATGCATTGTCTAAAGCCAAAGAGTTTAATATGCCTCAGGATAATATAGACAGGGCCATTAAGAAGGGCACCGGTGAACTGGAAGGTGCCAATTATGAAACAGTGGTCTATGAAGGCTACGGGCCGGGGGGCATAGCCATACTGGTTGAAGTGCTGACTGAAAACAAAAACAGGACTGCGGCCGATATTAGAAATCTGTTTGGCAAACATCAAGGAAACCTTGGGGAAAGCGGAAGTGTGGGATGGCAGTTTGAAAGAAAGGGCTTGATTATGATCCCTAAAACGGAAGTAGCCGACGAGGAAGCGTTTATGTTAAAAGTCATTGATGCCGGCGCTGATGATATTGAAGAAGAAGAAGACAGCTATGCCATAAAGGTCCAACCAGATGCTTTTATTCAAGTAAAAGAAAGCCTCAAAAAAGAGAATCTAAGCATTATGTCCAGCGAACTGGGCCTTATACCCAAATCCACCATTGCACTTTCCAAACAGGACGCAGGCAAGGCCCTCAAGCTCATTCATGCTTTGGATGACCATGACGATGTGCAAAATGTGACCACGAATATGGAGATCTCTGATGATGTTTTGGCAGAAATTGAGTCTTAAAGGATGGCAAGCAATACATTGAAGATTTTGGGAATTGATCCCGGTCTTGAAACCACAGGCATCAGCATATTGGAAGTTGAAGGCAGCAGCCTGCATCCGCTCTATTGCCAATGCATTAAAACCAAAAATAACCAATCCCTGGATTTGAGGTTGAAAAGCATATATGAATCCGTGGTGCATACCATTGAAACATACAACCCTGCCTGTTTGGCCATTGAACAGATTTTTTTCAGCGTTAATGCCAAATCTGCCATAAAAGTAGGGCAGGCCAGGGGTGTATGCATACTGGCTGCCAGCAACCACGGCCTTCCCACCTATGAGTACACCCCCCTGGAGGTCAAACAGGCCATTGTGGGTTATGGCAGGGCTACAAAACAACAGATTAAATATATGCTTAAGAGTATCTTGGATGTTTCGGAACAATACTTTCCCAAAAAAGACGATGCCTGGGATGCTATGGCTATATGTGTATGTCATGGCAATAGCTATCGCTTCAAGCAGAAAATAAAGGAATCCGGACCATGATTGCCAAGCTCTGGGGAACCCTTATTGAAAAACAGCCTGATTACCTGATTGTAAGGAGCGGCGGGATCGGTTTTCAGGTCTTCATTTCCGCCAGAACGTTTGACCGCTTGCCCCAAACCGGCCAAGAGGTAGAACTGGACATATATACCCATGTCAGGGAAGAAGCCCTGAACCTGATAGGCTTTAACGGTGTTGCTGAAAAACAGATTTTTTTAAAATTATTGGATGTAAGCGGCGTTTCTATTAAAATAGCATTGAACGCTTTTTCTCTGTATGAGCATGACCAAATAAAAAACATCATCATCAGAAAAGAAGTGGATTTGCTAAAAAGGGTCTCGGGTATAGGAAAAAAATTGGCGGAACGTATTGTCCTTGAGCTTAGCGAGCAGCTGGGGGGACAAGACGAGATTGGCCCAGGCATGACCGAGGACAGCAGGATTGCGGAAGTAAGACAGGCCCTTCGGTCTTTGGGCTACAGCAGCCGTGAAATAGAAAAAGCATTGAGAAATATTGATGCCGAAAAAATCCATAACCGGAAAACGGAAGATATTTTAAAAATTGCTTTGAAGGAGGTATAGGATATCACTGACAAGCAAAGCGACGTGAACCCCAAACATAAAAATGAAGATACCGATTTGGACAAGAATCTCAGACCCAAACTTACTTCTGATTTTATAGGCCAGGAAAAGATTATAGAAAATCTTCTGATATTCATAAACTCCGCAAAAAAAAGAAAGAAGCCCTTGGATCATGTAATCCTGTCCGGCCCGCCGGGTTTGGGAAAAACCTGCCTGGCAGAAATCATTGCCAATGAACTGGGGGTCAATTTCAGGATTACTTCCGGCCCGGCTATTGAGAGACCGGGGGATCTGGCGGCCATACTGACCAATCTTGAAAATTTTGATGTTTTATTTATCGATGAAATCCACCGGCTGAACAGGACCGTAGAGGAAATCCTGTATCCGGCTATGGAAGACTATAAGCTGGACATTATCATCGGCAAAGGGCCTTCGGCCAGATCCATCCGCATTGATATCGCTCCCTTTACCATCATAGGGGCCACCACCAGAATCGGCCTGGTGGCTTCTCCATTAAGAGATCGTTTTGGGGTTAATTTAAGGCTTGATTATTATAAACAGGACAACCTGCTTGCCATTATTATGCGGTCTGCCAATATCCTGGGGCTAAAAATTACCGAGCCAGGGGCAAGGGCCATTGCCGGCAGAAGCAGGGGCACACCCAGAATTGCCAACAGGCTGCTGCGGAGAGTACGGGATTATGCCCTGGTTTACGGGCAAGAGGAAATCAACCAGGATATTGCCCAAAAAGCGCTTACCAAGTTGGAAATTGACAAACTTGGTCTGGATTTTATCGATAAAAAAATA
>PWYO01000042.1 GCA_003567835.1 Actinomycetota bacterium
CAAGTCATTTATCAATAATTTTATGTTTCCCCAATAACAGGAAGTTATCGGAAGCTTTTGCCCAGCAGCAATATGAGAGGCAATATCAATACAAACCTCAATGGAGAGCTGAAGTCTGCGTTCAATAAGATGCTGGACATCAATATCGGAGAGAAGCTGGTCCAAAGTAAAAGACATTTAGTCAATAGTGAGCAGGTGCTCTTCCAGCTTCTCAAGCAATTTTTGTAATGTTTGCTGCTCTGCCATAATGGGCTTGTTTCAGTGATTGTTTCAGGTAATATAAGTTTGTTTTTTGGATTTTTTCGCTATCATCAATGGCTCTCATCGCTTCAACCTCAAATTGTATCCGCGCACTTTCATTTCTGCAAAAGATAACTCTGCTGCTGCCGATAACCTCTCCTAAAAATACAGGAGAAAGCCCTGCATGGACCTCTCTTACATCCACAAATCCAACATCTTCTGCTAATTTTTGCATTTCCACTCTCAATGATAAAATTTTTCCAGAATCAACCAGTGGTTTTTGAAAAAGGATGGCTAAATCCAGGTCACTCTGGTCAGTTTCTACCCCTTTAGCCCTTGAGCCATACCAATACACTGCAACTACATCTTTTTGTTTACGAAAAAAAACAGAAATTGCTTCTAAGTTTTGATGATTCATTTATAACTGAATCTATTAAATCCATTTGCAATTCGCCATTTAGCATGATCTCTGTAACACAGTTTTTGTAGAAGGCTACACACATGACCCGGGTATTGAAAACAGTGCTTAGATCCGCTTGCAGGCCTGCTGCAGGTGAGGCTCAGGTATCCTTATCCAGGTCAATCCTTGTCCTCAGCCCCCGGCGATGATCACTGAAAAACATGCAGGTATACCATCTAGGGTATGAGGCTTTCCCAAGAAAAGAGTTTTGGCCATCGGATTTGCCTCTTTGCTTTTCCTGTTGACTGCCGCATATGCTTGCCATGCTGCATATGGTGATGCATCCTGGGCCGCGGTATTAAGGACAATCATGGTTTTTTTGGCAAAGCGGGCATTTGCTGCTGCAGCTCTGGTCCAATAGGTGAAGGTGGTCACAAAAAAAGATATTGGTGGTATTGTTTGCACAACCCTGGCAGACCAAAGGATCCAATGCTCTGGTGATGGGATTATAAGTAAAAGAAATACTGTCCCGCTTTCTGCCCACCATAATCTGGTAGATAACCTGAACCGCCGGAGTATGAATCCATACTCCGGCACAGGGCTCCACATGGACTCGAATGCTGTATTTCTTATACAGGTCACTTCGTTTTCTTTCCAATTCAGCAGGAAGGAGATCCATCTTTTGACGTCTTTCCTGGACAAGTTTCTGAGATAAAGCATGTCTTTTAAGGTTCTTTTGCATTTCTTTTTTTAAAGCTGCATAATACTCTTCAAGATTGGAAGCATCCCTTTTAAAACGCCTGGTCATGCTTTCGTAAAAAGAATGTAATTCTTCTTTCAGGGTCAATTGCGTGTTCAGCTTTATGTTTTTTATCAGCCCTTTTAATGGCTTGTTGTCTGGAAACCCGTGTTTAAGCTGGGTAAAAATATTGCCGGGGGCAAACACCAATTCTGCCATGCCGGGAATAAATGCTCCTGTCTCCATATTAAACACAAAATTAAGAAGACCATGCTTTTGTTCATCGCTTTGAGCGGTATACCTGCAGGTTAAAAAGAGATATTCGGTTTTGGTCTCTGCCTGGTTTTCAATTTTTCCCACTGCATTAAAAAATTTGAATTGGTCGGCCACCAGACGCTCAAACCCTTCTTTTTTCAGATAATCAACCTCAAACCGGTAAGCCAGCAAAGGCAGGCCCCTGCATGCTGCATCAATCATTTTTTCCAGCAGTTCTGAACCATAATTTACCGAATATCCTTGCCCCCCGGCATGGTCACCGCTGTTTATATGGATATGTTCAGAAGTGTTTAAGGCATCACTGAGGCTTTGGGGCAGCAGGGCTTCAAATCCATTTTCATTTTTTTCCAGCACCGCTCCCCGGCGCTCAAAAAAACGGTAGGCAAATGCTTCTAATTCTTTGTTTGGCTCAGATCTCATAATTTTCACCGAAAAGTTTTTGATCAAGCTCTTTGGACTTTTGATATCTTTTTTTAACACTGACGAGCTTGCCGGCCAGTTTCTTAAAAGCTTGTTTGGTGTCCTGCTCAGAACCCGAGTTTACCCAGATATCATAAACCATTTCAGAAAAATCTTTTTCCTTTTGAAGCCTGCCCAATATCATATCTATTTCCCCAATCACCATCTCAAACATATTAATTTTCTTGTCCAGTATCTCCAAGATATATTCCTCTATGCTCCCTTCAGCGCAAAGGTTATAGATATTCACCTCATGTTCTTGCCCTATGCGGTGTATCCTGCCAATCCGCTGTTCAATTTTCATAGGATTCCAGGGCAGATCATAATTGAGCATCTGATGGCAAAACTGCAGGTTTCGGCCTTCTCCCCCAATCTCAGTGGTAAGCAGCACATCCCTTTCTTGTCTAAATAGCTCAATCTGCTGGTCTTTGCTGCGGTTATCCATGCTGCCATGAAACAGGGAATGGGCAATCCCTTGGGCTGAAAGAAAATCAGAGATATGCTCCAGGGTGCCCAGGTACTTGACAAAAATGATCATTTTGCCCTGACCTATAAGCTTTAAAAGCATCCTATCCTTGCTGGTGGCATGCATACCCTGGCAAAGCCGGTTTAGGTCATGGAGTTTTTTTTGCTGGTGGGCAGGCATACCCTGGCCTTCAAACATACGGAAAAGGGTCCTGCTTAATGCCCGCGGCGAAGAGCCTGCTTCCGCCAAAAGATTTTTGAGCAGCATCTTGTGGCCAAAACTGGCGCTTTCTCCCATCTCTTTTACCAGCGCTGTGGTTTTTTGATACAATGCAATCTCTGCATCCTCAGCCTGCACGTTGATGGTCTGGGCAAAACGGGGAGGGATATCAATCTTTGCAAAAGCCCGGGTATTACGTACCATAACCTGGCCCAATAATTCTTTTAGCCGGTTTCTGTTTTGGGGATCTGTAGGGTCTCCCCGGGTCATAAATTCTTTACGGAATGTTGAAGCGGTCTTTAACTGCCCTGGTTTTAAGAGGGTGATGATATTATAAAGTTCCATGAGATTGTTTTCTACAGGCGTGGCCGTAAGCAGCAGCAAAAATCTTTTTTTAAGAGCATTGACCAGCTTCCAGTTTAATGTGCTGCGGTTCTTTAGGTGGTGGGCTTCATCTACGATGACCATGTCATACTCCCTCTGGGTAACCGCGGAAAAATTCTTTTTTGACTTGGCAATATTGATGGAAGCTAAAATAAATTTTTCTTTCCAGAAGGATTGGCCGCGGCTTTTAAAATCAGCATCATCTGTGGAGGGAAAGTACAGTCCGAATTTAGACGCCAGCTCTTCTTTCCACTGGCTCACCAGTGGGGTGGGAGTCAGAATAATCGCGTTTTTTACCATGCCCCTCTGTATATACTCTTTTAGAACCATAAGGGCCTCTATGGTCTTTCCCAGTCCCACCTCATCGGCCAGAAGTGCCCTGCCGTGAAAGGTTTTTAGTATTTTTCTGGCGGTCTCCTCCTGGAACCAAAAAGAGCGGATATTGTGAAGACTGTTAAGACAGATTAAGCTTTCAAAAGTCTCCTGAAAACGGATTTTATAGCCCTCTAGGGTGAGCCGGTAATCCTCCATAGAAGCAAGGTTTTCTCTGGACAAAATTTGCCCAAATGCCCCTGCATTAAGTTGAATGCTCATGGGAATCTCAGGCAGTGTGCAGGCACTTTCGCCGTCTTGGGGTCCGCCTTTGGCCATATGCGCCTTTTTTTGATCTCTTTTCCCATTTCTTTTTAAAGTTTTTTTAGCAATATCTTTTCTGCTGGCCTGGCTTTGTTCCATCTTTGCCTTTGTCTGGCAATAATCCATCTTTCGCTCAAGGAAATCCCGAAGGGTTCTATGTTCATCCTTCTCCAGTTCAGGCATATTCTTCAATATTTTCTCGATTACCAACTGTTGCATCTTAACACTGCCTTCCTGGTCTAAAAGCTGGCATAAGATCGGGATTTCATTGGGTTTTATCTGACCATTTTTACAAAGACCCAGCAAACCTTTAAGCTTCAGGTCCGGCCTTTTGGTCACATGTCCCAGATAGCAGATCCCCCTAAGACCATGTTCATTTTTTGGATCCAGCCGCATAATCTTTTCAAAACAAGCAAGGCTTTCTTCAAATTGCCTTTCTTCATTATACCAATCAGCTTCTTCAAACAAATAATCAATCTTGTCTCGAATAAGGGCTTTCACCGGCTGCAGCCGTCGTTTCTTCTGTTTGGCTTTTCTTTTGGCTTTTCTTTTTTCATTTTTGGATTTAGACATATGCTTTCCCAGTCTGGGTATGGTTGTATTTTCAAATCAGTGCATGATCTTTGAAAGAATCTGCCCATAGGTGAAACCTGGGCAGGTCTTTTATAACCTGGCCAACAGGTTTGATGTTTAAACAGGATTGTGCATTTTTTAAAAGAATTTGCAAGTCCAGGCTGTTTGCCATAATCCATTTTTCAAATCGCCAGAACAATTTACCCCTACCAACATCAATTATTTTAAACCAATCTAAAAGATGCAACAAGACTCATTATCGGCAGATCTGAACAACATCCATTATGCACACCTGCAAACACCCATTCCCCTTCACCACCGGTAGCGAAAAGGAAACCATAAGAGGGTATTTTAGCATCATGAGAAAGGGCAGGCTCTTCTCACCGGCCACGAAAGTACGCTAACCTCATAAAAGGATCTGATGTCAAAGATACGGGTACTAGCTGCTGCAGAGAAGACGCTGCTTCTTAGGGCAAGCCTATTGGAGGGTATGTAGAAAATCCACCCTATTTTTCAAAAGAGATAAATACAATCATTGCAAATAAAGCATTGCCTGTTTCTTTCCTAATTTTGACCCTATTTTTGCAAGCAGCAGCATGTTTGCTTGACCGCTTTATTTTAAATCCTTTATATGCCTTTTGAACCATTCAGTCTGTTGCAATCATGACATTGGAGGCTTTTATGACTATATAGGCTTCTTTGCCAGGTACAAGATTCAAATTGTCAGCAGAACGCTTCGTAATTACAGAAGCAATTTCAATGCCTCCTGCAATCTCCACAATAATTTCAGCATGAACCGCATCTGAATGAACAC
>PWYO01000282.1 GCA_003567835.1 Actinomycetota bacterium
GGTTCTTGGACCAAAAATCATACAGCACATATTAAAAAAATATTAAAATTTTTAAGATTTGCTGATTTGCCTTTTCCTTTCTGCTATTATTTTTGCTAGTAATTGATTTGAAAAAGGGGAACAATGGAACATTCTATAAAAATAAAGGCACATGATTTTGGTTTTTGCTATGGCAAAAACCGGGTCCTTTCGGGGATCAATATTGATATTGCAGATCATGCTATTACCGCCATCATCGGCCCTTCAGGGTGTGGAAAATCGACTTTTTTAAGGGCATTTAACCGTATGAATGATCTGCTTCCCAATACCAGCGTCGAAGGTAAAGTGACCATTGACGGAATCAATATTTATGATCACAGCATGGATATGGTTGCGCTCAGAAAAAGGGTGGGCATGGTGTTTCAGAGACCCAATCCTTTTCCCAAAAGCATTTATGAAAACGTGGCTTACGGACCCCGGCTGCATAGCCGCTACAGCAAACAGGAGATGGACATGATTGTTGAAAACAGCCTCAAAAAAGCAGCCCTTTGGGATGAAGTCAAACACAAACTAAAAAGCAATGCACTTGAACTTTCTGGCGGCCAGCAGCAGAGACTGTGCATTGCCCGGGTACTGGCTGTGGATTCAGAAATCATCTTAATGGATGAGCCTGCTTCTGCACTTGATCCCATATCTACCCAGAAAATTGAAGATCTTGTAGATACGCTTAAAAAAACCTATACCATCATCATTGTCACCCATAATATGCAGCAGGCAGCCCGGGTTTCCCAAAAAACAGCATTCCTGCTTACCGAGGAAATAGGCAGACCCGCAACCCTGATTGAATATGGAGATACCAACCGTATTTTTACCAACCCTGTCGACAAGCGAACTGAAAATTATATTACGGGAAGATTCGGATAGGTGCAGGCTGTTGTGCCCATACATGGATCAATGCTTGCGCTAAATCAAGCAAATGCAGGCTCATAAGCAGCTTTATGGCTCCTATGCCAAGAGTCGTTTATGCAGCTTAAGGTCAGAATAACCCAAGGTCTACCATATTTTACAGCTTTTCAGCAGTCTTTTTCAATACGGCTAGTGAAACACCCGATATTCTCCGGTAAGTAAAAATTGGACTCTCTCTCCAAAGTTTACGGCCTGGTCTCCAATTCTTTCCAGGTATCGGGCAATCATGGAGACATTGGTGATAAATTTGACATATTCTTTGCTGCCGCCCACGGAAGTATACAGCTTTTTTAACACCATTCTGTGGAGTTCATCGGCGGCGGCATCAATACGATCCAGTTTGGCTGCAGCTTTAAAATCTTTTTTTCGAAAGGACTCTAGAGACCGGTTCAATACTGTTTTTACCACATTGCCCATTTCCACCAAAAGATCCATTACTTCCTGATCCAGATATTGGTCTTCTTGCCTGTGCAGCTTTTTTACAATCCTGGCGATATTAACCGCTAAGTCTCCAATCCTCTCCAGGTGGATAATCATAATGCTGACCGAATGCAAGAGCCTCAAATCGCCTGCTACAGGCTGGTGCTCTGCCTGGAGCACCACACTTTTTTCTTCAATTAAAAGATCGTATTCATCAATTTTGACATCATGGTCGATCACTTTCTGAGCAAGTTCAGGGTTCATTTCCACCATAGACTGCAGGGCATTGTGCACCGCTTCCTGGGCCAGACCGCCCATTTTGAGCACATTGTCTGTGATTTCATTTAAATTGTCATGAAACGTTTTTCTCATTTTTACTTCCTTACAATACTCATGTTAATATAACAGACAGGATCTCAAATATCATGTCTTCTCTGTCTTCTTAGCCGTGCTCTTGTTCGAATCGCTGTTCCAATCACTGAAAAGAACAATACAAGAATAAGCAATACCAATGCAGTTCCCCATTTTTTATCATCCGGGGCATGGGAAACCTGGGTTACCAGCACATAAAGGTGATAGGGCAGAGCCATAACCTGGTCAAAAATAGAATTCGGCATATTGGGCTGAAAAAATGCTGCCGCCGTAAACAATATGGGGGCTGTCTCCCCTGCTGCCCTTCCTACACCCAAGACCACGCCGGTAATAATGCCTGGGACTGCCTGAGGCAATACCACCCGTATAATGGTCTGCCATTTGCTGGCCCCTAATGCAAAAGAGGCATGCCTGTAGGCATCAGGCACGGCTTTCAGTGCTTCTTCAGTTGCAGTAATAATGACCGGCAGTATGAGCAAGGCCAGGGTCAGAGAGCCTGTCAGAATAGAACGTCCAAAGTTTAGAAAAAGCACAAAAAAGCCAAGTCCGAACAAGCCGAATACAACCGAAGGGACCCCGGCCATATTGATAATAGACAGTCTTACCATTTTGGTAAACCGATTTTGCTTGGCATATTCATTTAAATATATGGCTGCCAGCACACCCGTGGGCAGAGAAAACAAAAGAGTCCCTATAACCAGATACAGGGTGCCCACAATTACCGGACCGATCCCCCCTTCACGCATTCCTCCAGAGGGTTTCTGGGTAATAAATTCCCAGCTCAACGCCCCTGCCCCTTTGATAATAAGATAGATCACAATACCAAAAACAAAGGCCACCACAATTAATGCCGTAAACAGCAGAAGGAAATAGAAAAATTTTTGGGTTATATATCGTTTATTCATCATTCCACATCCCTGATCCTGGTTATAAACTTGTCAGCAATCAAATTAATGACAAAGGTGATCACAAAAAGGATAAGACCTATGGCAAAAAGCGCAGAGAAATGAAGGCCGCCCTGTACAGTCTGACCCATCTCAGAGGCAATGGAAGCAGTAATGGTCCTAACCGGCTGAAGCCATGAAAAAACAATCCTGGGAGAATTTCCAGTAACCATGAGTACGGTCATGGTCTCCCCCACCACTCTGCCCAGCCCCAGCATAACTGAGGCAAAAATACCCGAAGATGCCGCAGGCACCACCGTCTTATAGGTTTTCTGCCAATTGGTGGCGCCCAAAGCCAGGGAAGCAAACCGGTACTTGTCAGGCACTGCATTAATGGCATCCTCGGAAATGGAAATAATGGTGGGAAGCGCCATAAAGGCAAGCATGATGGATCCCGCTAAAGCAGTAAGGCCTGTGTTTAATTCGAATAAATCCCTTATAAACGGAGCCAGGATCATGATGCCTACAAATCCAATAACCACCGAAGGGATGGTGGCCAAAACCTCGATAATGGGTTTTAAAATTTCTCGCACCGCTTTCGGGGCCAATTCTCCAATATAGACCGCAGATCCGATACCCAGAGGCACAGCAATGATAATGGCCCCGAAAGCGACCACACCCGAACCCGTGAGCAGAGGCACAATGCCAAATCTGTTGGGCTCTGAGGTAGGGGCCCATCTGGTCCCGGTTAGAAAGTCCAATATGGGATAGGTGGATAAAAATTGCAGGGCATTATATACCAGAAAAGCAAGAATCAGCCCCAGGACGATGATGGAAAGGATGCCGTTGATAAATATAAACTTGGATATCAAGAATTCTTTTACTTTTGCAAATTTTAATCTTGGTTTCATCATGGATTAACCATTCTTTCATACATAGCAAATGGCAAAATGAGGTTAAAGGTGTTTTTGCCCTTAACCCCATTTTGCTGTTTTTTCAGCAAACTTAGCTTATTTTACAGGTACAAATCCAACTTCTTCTACAATGGCCTGTCCGGCATCACTTAATACGAATGCAAAAAAGGCCTGCGCCAGATCGCTTAGCTGATCGACAGGCTGGGGTGTGTAGACATATAAACCTCGGGCCACCGGATACATGCCTGCAACAATATTTTCAATAGAAGGACCCACGGGGTCAGCGCCATCATCTGTTTGGACTCCAACAGCCTTTACGCTTTCATCAAGGTAGCCCAGTCCAATATAACCAATGGCATTCACATTGTCGCTCACTTCTTCCCTGATTGCAGCATTGGAGGCCAGAAACAAGGATTGTTCACTGAAATCCCGCTCCATTTCAGCCCCTCCCAGCTGGACCACTTCTTCCCTAAAGAATACATGGGTTCCAGAACTGGAGTCTCTGGAGGTAATCAGGATATCCGCGTCCGCGCCGCCCACCTGGCTCCAGTTGGTTACTTTTCCTGAAAAAACATCTGAAATTTGTTCCAAAGTCATTGCTTCAACAGGATTGTCATTGTGGACAATGACAGAGATTCCATCAAATGGAATGGTAACCTCATCTATATTCAGCCCATTGTCTTTTCCGGCCTGAATCTCTTCCTCTTTTATGGGCCTGGAAGAGTTGGCCAGATCCGTAGTTCCATCAATGAGGCCGGCAATACCCGTACCCGAGCCGCCGCCGCTAACCGGTAGATTCAAATTCTGATCCGGATGCAGCTCTAGAAATTCTTCAACCAGTAACTGGCTGACTTCAAGGCAGGTATCCGAACCCACTATAAATAACTCCGTAGTTTCAAAACCGGTGCTTCCAGACGCCGGTTCCTGGGCTTCCGGTTCCTGGGTTGTTTGGGTTGTTTGTCCGCTGCATCCCAGCACAGTGGAAAAAGACAAAGCAAAAACCATAACCATAGCTACTGCAAAAACCCAACATTTTTTGCTCTTCAGACTTTTTAGCATACGATACTCCTTCTTTTTTTTGATCATTTTTGAAAAGCGGTTTCAGTGTATCAGAGCAGGGGAAAATGTTGTTAACAAAGGGTTAAAAAGATATTAAAAAAAAATGAAATTTTTGCAGTGCTATTTTTTATGCTTGTCGCTGATAATCTTGTACCCGTAACGGTGCACAGTGGTAAGGTGGTCTTTGGCGAAATTTTTATAGCCCATTTTTTCCCTGATTCTTCTTATATGCACATCCAGGGTCCTGGTATCGCCATAATAGTCTTGGCCCCATACTTCTCTTATCAGTTCCTGTCGGGACACAAGGGTGTCTATTTTTTGGAGCAGGATGGATACCAGCCTGAATTCTTTGGGGTTCAGCTCAATTTGGTTGCCGCCAAGAAGCACCTCATGTTTCTGTTCATCAATGGCCAGGCTGATTTTGCCAAAAGAGAATTCTGCTTTCAAGTAATCGGAATAATCGCCGGGTTTTGCCCTCCGCAGCACATTTTTTATTCTGGCAACCAGCTCTTTTACCCCGAAGGGTTTAATCATATAGTCATCGGCCCCCAGCTCCAGGCCCAATACCTTGTCCA
>PWYO01000223.1 GCA_003567835.1 Actinomycetota bacterium
CATTCGTCTCTTTGTAGCGTTGCTCATAACCTAAACCTAAATCAGTAAATATTAATAACACCTTTTTGATCATATAGAAGAAAGAGTATCTGTAATAACTTAATAGCAGAAAGGCTAGCAGGTAGAAGAAAAGACATTCCACCCACCGAGGTGCCCACAAGACCTACCCTCTGTTGTCGCTCTTCCTTTCTACAATTTTATTAATTGAATTTTAATTCTAACAGATTTTCTTACAATCTTGAAATTTTATTATTTAAATTGGCCCAATATACCCCCTGGGCCACTATAACCTACTGACTTTCTCGAACCCAGCCTTAATATCTTGGCTGCGCAAACACAATAATTCATCCAATATTTTAATCTTCTTTTTCTTTATTATCTTTGATTCCGCATTGTGTCCTGAATGAATTGAAACAAGCAAGTTTCAGTTCCTGCTTTGTAGATGATGGGGGAGGGCCCCCCGAAATCGGTATTCAGGTACTGGTTTCAAACCGCCTACAGGTGCTGTCGTCAAAAGCGATGGTATTGAGCGTGATAGGAAAAGGCTGGAAAATAATCAGTCAGGTAAGTGTTATGGAGCTGAACGTAAGTGAACGGCCATTTGAAGTGTCGTAACAAAGAACAATACTGCCAAAACTAAAGGCATGCGGAACAGTTAGGATAAGCCTGGAGGTAACCTGATTACTGGCCAGGCGGCAGTCGGCATACAGGTCGCAGGAACATAACACAGGCGTCTACAGGGAACAGGAGAACCTACGGCCTTGATGTAAAGAGAAAAGTCCAAGCGAATCAAACGTCAAGGACGAAAGTATCGATGCAAGGCATAGGGGCGGAGCTACCCGTATTAGTGATGAAGTTTCTGTAATGGAAATGGAGCGAAGGGGTGGCAGTAGCTTAGTCTTAAGCTGGTCAACCGAAAGGGAGGAACCTTCTATTGGGCTAAGCGAAGTAAGCCGTGTAAATCAAGAGGTTTACGCACGGTTGTGTGTCCAGAGAAAGCTGGTATGTTCAGAGGGAGTCAGTCCCTCCAGGGCAATAGCCAGAAGCCCTGTAGCTTGAATAGCAGGGAGGAGGGTAACCGAATCTCTGAAGCCTATTAACAAAGCCACCTTAGGGGTGGTAAGCGAGCCATCAGGCCGCAACGAAAGTAAACGCATAGGTGGCCCCGAAAGTAAATGGCCCTGGAAGCCGAGCCTGCAACCGTGGGGCGAAGGCAGCATAGGCAAACTAAACTGGTAAGCGTTTGTCCTATTCCAGCGGGGTGATAGCGGCGGCATGGCGGCAAGGACATATCAAGCAACTGGAGAAACCCTAACTGCCCCGGCAAGAAATTGCCGGAAGAAAGGTAAGCTCTATAACCGGCCACTTGTTCCGCTAGCAGAGCTTATAAGTTTGTTGGTTACCCATTTTGATTTGAGAAAACAGTATATAAATCCAAAAGCTTTATCATTCTTGGGTTGCACAACTTGAAATTCAGTAGAACAAACAGCATTGTTATCTATCTCTTTAAAAATCGGCCAAACTCTTGGAAATCTCGGATTAAGTTTTGATACTAATATCGATTGTTCAAAAACCTTGTATTTATTGCTCTTAATATCTTTTCCTAATTCTTTTATTGGAGTTTTTGAATTATCAAACGAAGGGATATTGTAATGATAGTAGTAAGTTTCTGGATTGTTAGAGGGCTTAATGTTTACTTTTTTATGGTTTGCTAAATCAGATAATTTTATTTCCTCCAACATTTCTGTTTCTTTATTATTTTCCACACCTGTATGTATAAACCACCTCATAACCAACGTTTGTGCCATGTCTTCCAGTGTTTTATTCTGGCGGTGGAGCAAGTAAATCTTATCATCAATGCTGGATAGTACCTCAGCTATTGCTTTTTGTTCAGGAAGTGGAGGAAGAATAAGCTTTAAGTTGTTTAAACCCTGAATAGTCAAGGCAGATTGAGTTGAACCTATTGTTGCATTTTGTAATTCACCTTTGCCAATAGGTGAAATAATCCAGTAATACAAAAAACGATTTAATAAATTTTTGGTAAAATTCTTGAACCAAACTAAATTTCCATCTTTGAAGTAGAAGATTTCACCTTGCTTTACAATATATGGGATGCCAAGAGTACCCACTGAAGTTAATAAAATATCACCAGTACTAGGCGCTCCAAATTTTCTCTTTATTTTTAAAAATTTCTCATTTGATATATATAATCTAGTCGATATATCCTTCCCGTTATATTTTTCAATGATTTCTTTTGAACGATAAAATGGGACCCCTCTGTTAACATATTCATTATAAAAAATTCGTTTACTTGATCCAATATCTGTAACTTCTCCCAACTTAACCTCCTGCCAGCCAGCTCGCTTCAAGGTCTTGGTAAAAGTAGAAGGTTTATCTTGGTTAAATTTCATTACTACCTTACTCATAATCTTTTTTTAAAAGCAATAAAATCAGCCCTATCATTTTTTCCTTGTCCTTTGACCTACTTTCTGCTACCAATAGAGTCAGTGCAGTCAATGTTTCAGGAGTAAAACTTGTCTGCAATACTCCGGCTTTCTTTAAGAACCACACGAAAGAAAACGCCCCGCTTCTTTTATTGCCATCAATGAAAGGATGATTTTTTACCATAAAATATAAAAGATGCGCCGCTTTTTCTTCTATTGTAGGATAAACATCTTTTTTGCCAAATGACTGAAACACATTTCCTACGATTCCCCCTACCGAATCTTTATTCGTTTCTTGTGCAAATAACTCTGTGGCTTGTTTTTTAGCAATTAACGTTCTTTTTAAATCCTGTAAAGCAATTGTTAGTTCCTCACCAGTAAAATATACTTGTTTTCTACTAACACCTTTTTGCGGGAAATTTTTTTCATCATAAGCATTAAGTGAAAACCAGGTGCTGGCAAAGATATTTATAAGTTCCAGTACATCTTTTGCACTAACTGCACTCTCTGCTGGTAAAAGCGCTTTCACATCTTCAACTGCTTGCATAAACTTTTGGTAATTATTGCCAATACTTTTTTTATTAATGGTATATCCTTGCAAGAGGTGTTGCTTTAGAGTTTTGGTTGCCCAGATACGAAACGCGATAGCTTTAGAAGAATTTGTTCTATATCCAACAGCTAGGATAACATCAAGAGAATATAATTTTACCGGTTTATCTGAATTTGCAATGTGCATTTTTTGCACATTGCTTTTTCCATCAATCTCTTTATCTTTTAATATTTTATTGATGTGCTTTGTAACAACCGTTCTATCTATATTAAAAACTTCCGCGATTTGCTGCTGTGTTCCCCAAACCGTATCACGGTCAAAATCACCGCGAAATTCAATTTTTCCGCTTTTTGTCTGGTAGATCATCAATTGATTCTGCTGATTTTTATGTTTCTTATTCTTCATATTCAATCTTTGATAAGTTTTGTAAAATCCTTTTGTTGAGCTCGGTTTCTTCCCTTAGCTGCTGCTCAAATTCTGCTTTTAGGGACATGAACCTCTCTTTAAAATCAAAATCATCTTCCTCCTCAGGCAAACCTATATATCGTCCTGGGCTTAACATATAATCCAATTTTTCAACTTCTTCAATTCTTGATGATTTACAAAATGCTGGGATATCTTCATAGTTGCCGCCCACTTTTCGCCAGTCATGATAGGTGTTGGCTATTTTATGTATATCTTCCTCGGAAAATTCACGTGTCCGCCTACTTATCAAATGTCCAAAATTGCGAGCATCAATAAAAAGTATTTCCCCAAAACGGTTTCGATCACCATTGAAACCATGTCGTTTATTGGATACAAACCATAAGCAAGCTGGTATCTGAGTATTGAGAAACAGCTTTGTTGGTAAATTAACAATACAGTCTACCAAACCTGCTTTAATAAGATTTTTACGGATATCACCTTCGCCAGAGGCCTTAGAAGTAAGTGAGCCTTTTGCAAGTACAAAACCGGCAATACCTTTTGGACTTAGGTGATACAGGAAATGCTGAATCCATGCGAAGTTTGCATTAGCTACAGGAGGTGTACCGTATTTCCATCTACCATCATTTCGTAAAATTTCACCGCTCCAATCGCTGTCATTAAATGGCGGATTAGCGAGGATAAAATCGGCTTTTAAATCCGGGTGAGCATTTTTTAAAAATGATCCTTCGCTATTCCACTTCACTTGCGATCCATCAATTCCGCGAATCGCAAGATTCATTCTACAAAGACGGTAAGTTGTTTGATTGCTTTCCTGGCCATAAATTGAGATATCATCAAATCGTCCCTAGTGTTCTTCTACAAATTTTTCGCTCATTACAAACATTCCACCACTACCACAACATGGATCAAAGACTCTACCGCGATAAGGCTCAATCATTTCAACTAGGAGTCTTACAATTGTTTTGGTGTATAAAACTGTCCTCCTTTTTTACCTTCAGCTAAAGCAAATTCACCCAGGAAATACTCATATACCTTACCAAGAATATCTTTTGATTTCGCTGCTTCATCACTAAGTGCTATATCACCGATAAGATCAATGAGTCTACCAAGTGAAGCCTTATCAAGATTTGGTTTTGCATACACTTTTGGTAAAATACCTTTAAGCATCGGATTTTCTTTTTCAATTATCTCCATTGCTTCATCCAGGTCTTTACCAATGGTTGGCAGTTTTGAGCGTGAGTGTAGATAAAACCAGCGAGCATTTTTCGGTACCCAGAAAACATTTTCCGCCTTATATTCATCTTTATCTTCAGAATCTGCTCCCTCATATTTATCTTTGCCTTCTTTGAGTTTAATATGAAGTTCATCAAAAGAATCAGAGATATACTTAAGAAATATCAAGCCAAGAACAATGTGTTTGTATTCAGCCGCGTCGATATTTTTACGCAGCTTATCGGCTGCTTTAAAAAGTTGGGCTTCAATATTTTCCTTTTTGTTGGAATTATTTTTTATCATAGTCATTTCATTAAATCATCAAGTGTGACATTTAAAGCATCCGCGATTTTTTTAACGGTTTCAATTCGTGGATCAGGTGTTGATCCTGCTTCAATCTTGGCAATGGTATGGAAAGCAAGATTTGCCCTTTTTGAAAGCACGTCCTGGGAAATACCGGTCTTCTTTCGGTATTTCTTCATATTCATTCCTATTTTAGATTTCTGCTTGGGCAATATAGTATAGTTTTA
>PWYO01000309.1 GCA_003567835.1 Actinomycetota bacterium
GGGTATACAGGGAATTGGTTGCAGAAAGCCTTAATTTTTCAATCTCCTCATTGATGGAAGTATCTTTCTCAATATACATATCTTTGCCCGGCAAATAGGCTTCAGGCTGGTAATAATCGTAATAGGAAACAAAATACTCCACCGCATTATGGGGAAAAAACTCCTTAAACTCATTGCTCAGCTGCGCAGCCAAAGTCTTATTGGGGGCAATCACCAGGGTAGGCAGCTGCACATTTTTGATGACATTGGCCATGGTATAGGTCTTTCCTGACCCGGTAACCCCCAGCAAAGTTTGAAATTGATGGCCAAGGTCAAGGCCTTGAACCAGCTGTTCGATGGCTTTCGACTGGTCTCCCTGGGGCTTATAGTTGGATACAATTTCAAACTTTTTCATCCTGATCACCAAATTTATCCATAATATCTTTGTAAACCCGCCCGCAGGCCAGCCTCAGTTTATCTATATTACCATTGTTTTCAATCAACCAGTCCACCTGTCCCCTGCAAATCCTGATCTTCTGACCTTTAATCTTCATCTCTGCCTTGGGCTCAGAAATTCCTTTGTTTAAAAGGTTCTTTTTTCGGACCTTTTTTGAAGCATTGACCAAAATAACATAATCACAGAGGACATCCAGCTTGCAATTGAATAAAACTGCAGCATCAATGATTAAAAAATCCTTGTCCTTGTGTTTCCTGATCTGGTTCCTGATCTCGCTTCTTATAAGGGGAAACATAAGCCGGTTTAGCTTTTTAAGCTCTGCTGTATCACCAAACACCCTGTCTGCAAGCGCTTCAAAGCACAAACCCCGGTGATCAAAAACTTCTTCACCAAATACAGCTTTTATATTCCTTAATATATTTTCATCACTGTCATAAATTTTTTTAGCCAAACGATCCACATCAATGACTGCACTATTTTTGACTTTTTCCTTTAATATGCCGGCCGCTGTGCTCTTGCCTGATCCGATTCTTCCCACAATGCCTATTGTAAAGATAGGTACCTCCCATACATATAGATTACAAACACTTAAAATAATATAACAAACCCCATAAAAATCAATTAATGGGGTTTTTGAAGCAAGCCTTATCTAGGGCTTGCTTGATCATGGGTTATTACCGCTGTAGATTGGCGCTAATCGATGTTTGCTTCGTCTTTCATTTCCTTTAGGAGCTTCTTGATGGTCTCCTTCTTTTCATCAGAAGCCTCCTCCTGGTCATCCTGTTTGCGCTCCGCATCCGGTTTGTTTGCTTCCGGCTGTTTGCTCTCTTCCTTTTCCGGTTCCTGTACAGGCTCTTCTACCTGTTTCACGCTGAAAGCCATCCTTCTTTTATCAAAATCAATATCAATAATCCGTACCTTTAGCTCATCCCCGATTTTGGCTATATCGCTGGGTTTCTTCACCGGTTCAGTGCTAAGCTCGGATATATGCACCAAGCCTTCCATGCCGTCTTCAATCTGTACAAAAAGTCCAAACTTGACAATCCTGGTTACTTTTCCTTTGACAATATCATTATTTGTATATTTCTTGATCTTTTCCATCCAGGGATCTTTTTGGGTCTGTTTAAGCCCTAGAGAAAGCCTTTGCTTTTCATAATCCACATCCAAAACTTCTACATCAACTTCATCGTTGACTTCAACCACTTCAGAAGGGTGTTTGACATGATTCCAGGAAAGTTCCGAAATGTGAATCAAACCGTCAACACCGCTTACATCTACAAAAGCACCAAAATCGGCAATGCTGGTGATCACCCCTTTTCTGATTTGGCCCACTTCAATACTTTCCAACACTTCTTTTCTCTGCTCTTTTCTCTCGTCTTCTATAATCGCTTTTCTGGAAAGCACCACATTGTTCCTGTTGCGGTCCACTTCAATAATCCTGCATTTGCATTTCTCTCCAATATAAGAAGCAAGTTCCTTGGTCTTCCGGATATCGATAAGCGACGCCGGTAAAAAACCTCGGAGCCCAATATCCAGTATAAGGCCCCCTTTGACATGCTCGATTACATCACCTTCGATGGTTCCGCCGGTTCGGTATAAATCTTCAATGCGATCAAAATTCTTCTCTATTTCTGCTCTTTTCTTGGAAAGCAGCAGCCTCCCGTCTTGATCTTCCTTCTGCAGCACCAGTATCTCTACAACATCATCGACCTGCACCACTTCTTGCGGTTTTACCCCGTTTCTGATGGATAGCTCCGGCAAAGGTATGACCCCTTCAGACTTATACCCTATATCGATAAGCACTTCATCCTTATCGATTTTCACAACCTTTCCCTTAAGGATGTCCCCCTCATTAAAATCTATGATGGTTAAATCATAGTTGGGGACCATCTTCCCGTTCTCATCCTCCACCATGCAGTTATCGTCAGTGATGTTACCTTCAAAATTGTCTTTAAACATGTTTTACAATATCACCCTTTCTTTTTAATAGTCAAAAAAGAATAACACGCAAGTTAATTTTTATCAACTCACAAATAATATATTATAAATTATTTTCATTAAATATACCAATTTTCGCCTGTTTTTATATCCACCCTCAAATTGACTTTCAGGGTTACGCAATCTTCCATAGCCTGCCTGACCAAAGACTTGAGGGTTTCTGCATCTTTTCTTTTGAGCTCCAGCACCAGTTCATCATGCACATGGAGTATGATATTGCAGTCCAGCCCCTTTTCTTTAAGCCGGTTGTACAGCAGGGTGGTGGAAAGCTTCATAATGTCTGCTGCACTGCCCTGTATGGGGGTATTGACCGCCAGCCTCTCCCCCAGATTCCGCAGTCTCTGATTGCTGCTGCCCAGTTCAGGGATCTTTCTCTTCCTTCCAAATAGGGTAGAAGCATAGCCCAGGCGGTACGCTTCTTTTTTAAGATGTTCGATATAGCTTTTTACCTTGGGAAAACGCTGGAAATAAGCGCTAATATACTGTTGCGCTTCCTCCATAGAAATGGAAAGCCTGGTCATCAGCCCGTACTCTTTCATCCCGTACAAAATACCGAAATTGATGGCCTTGGCTTTCCGCCTCATGGCCTCATCCACTTGATTATAGGCTGCATGAAAGATCTCTGAAGCCGTACGGGAATGGATATCTTCTCCCCGGTTAAAAGCGCCAATGAGGCTTTCATCTTCTGATAGGTGGGCAAGAATCCTAAGCTCTATTTGGGAATAGTCGGCAGCCATAATCAGCTGAAAGCCCTTGCCGGGGATAAACGCTTTCCTAATCTGTCTGCCCAGCATGGTCCGGATGGGTATATTCTGCAGATTGGGATCGTTGGCACTGATTCTTCCCGTAGCAGTTCCCATCTGGTTGTAAGTAGCATGGATTCTGCCATCAGCAGGGCTTATAAGACGGGGCAGCACATCGATGTATGTATTTTTTAATTTGGCCTTTTCCCGGTAATCCAGGATTTTTTCGATAACCGGGGAAAACCCTTTTATGGCCGTAAGCGCTGAGACATCGGTGGAATAGCCGGTCTTGGTCTTTTTGGTGACCGGCAGTTCCATCTTCTCATAGAGGACTTTGCCCAGCTGCTGGGTGGAATTGATATTAAACCGATGCCCGCAAATGGCAAAAATCTCCTCTTTGAGTTTTTCAATGTCCTTGCGATACCGCCCGATAAGGCTTTGCAGGTACTGTTTGTCTACATACACCCCGGTATGCTCCATA
Organism: Actinomycetota bacterium; assembly: GCA_003567835.1. Lineage (GTDB taxonomy): Bacteria > Actinomycetota > Humimicrobiia > Humimicrobiales > Humimicrobiaceae > Halolacustris > Halolacustris primus. The sequence goes on from PWYO01000309.1 coordinate 3,659, forward strand.
TCCGCCAAAACTTTGATCAGCGGTTCCTCGATTTGTTCATACACCCGGGACAGACCTTCCGCATCAATCTGTGCCAAAAGGCGGGTTTCTATTGTTTCATAGAAGCTGATCCTTCGCAGGTCCGTCTCTTGGTCTTCTTCGTCTTCAAAAGAAAGGGCAAGCTGGCCTTTCTTTTTGCACCCAACAATATCTTCTCCACAAACCTTATAGATCAACTCATCCAGGCCTATGTCCGCCTCATGCTGGTTTAGCAGCAGGTACAGGATTTTGAAGTCGACCACTTCCCCTGCAAGACTCCAGCCCATCTTTTGAAAAAACTTATAGATCTGCTTAAAATCATACCCGCACCACCTTATATTGCCCGATGCAAACAGGCGGTTTAAGCCTGGGGCCATCTCCATTTTTGCCGCCATTGCCGGATCCAGGCTGTAGACCGTATCTTTTCCGGGCCAGATCAGGAGCTTGTCATCCATTTTTTGCAGGATAAAAACGGTATCCCCCACCGCACCGGCCAACTGTTCTGCCTGGCTTTTTCCCGCCAGGGGCACCCATGCTTTTTTCTCTGCAGCTTCTTGTTTTGCGCTTTTTTTTGTTCGGCCTGCAGGCAAACTGATGCTTTTGAGCTTTCTTTGTGCATTCCGAAACTCCAAACTGCTGAAAAGCTTTTCAATTTCCGCCAGATCAATATCCGAATAGGATTTCTGCAAGGCAGCCCCTGTATCCAGCTGAGGATCGATTTTAAGCTCAGCAAGCTCCAAGCTCTTATAAGCCAAATCCCGGTGCTGGTCCAGCAGATTTTTAAGCCTCTTGCTTTTCACCTTCTCTAAATTTCTGTATAGGGCGTCCAAACCTTTAAACTGCTCCAAAAGTTTTACCGCGGTTTTGGGCCCAATCCCCGGGATGCCGGGGATATTATCAGAACTGTCTCCCATCAGCGCCAAAAGATCCTTGATTTTAGAAGGGCTCACCCCATATTTTGCCCTAACCGTCTCCGGTCTATAGGTCAAGGTCTCGGTAATGCCTTTTTTGTTAACCACCACATGGACTTTATCTGAGACCAGCTGCAAAATATCTTTGTCCCCGCTTATGATCAGTATTTTGCTGTAATCTTGTTCCGCCTGGTCTACAATGGTGGCCATAATATCATCCGCTTCATAACCCTGTTTCTTCAGTACGGCAATACGGAAGACCTTAAGCACTTCTTCAATTAAAGGAAGCTGTGCAGTAAGCTGGTCCGGCATTTCTTTTCGGTGCAGCTTGTAATCCGCAAAAAGATCATGCCTGAAGGTTGGGCCTTTGCTGTCAAACGCAGCAATGATCCTGTAGGGATGAAAATCTTCTATGAGTTTTAGAAGCATACTGGTAAAACCCAGCACCGCATTGGTGACCGTACCCGAACTGGTGGCAATGGTATCGGGCAGCGCATAAAAAGCCCGATAGGCCAGATTGTTGCCGTCCATGAGCATCAATTTTTTTTCCA
>PWYO01000213.1 GCA_003567835.1 Actinomycetota bacterium
CTAAATTGTAAAAAAGTTGCTGAAAAGTGTAATTATTCTGTGCATAAATCTGATTATTGTGTACCAATATTAAAATGCGGGGGCAAAAATCAAAAAAACATTCCATACAGGGCCGCTGAAAGGTTTTTTTATTAGATTTTCAAAAAACTGTCTGTTATAATAGCAAGCGCTTAAAAATGAACCCACAGGTAAATGGAACTGAAAAAAGAGCTTAAGCTTGTTGATGTATTTTGCATTGCTACCGGGGCTATGATCAGCTCCGGTCTCTTTGTGCTTCCTGGGCTTGCCCATGCCCAGGCTGGGCCAGCGGTGATCCTATCCTATTTTCTGGCAGGCCTTTTGGCCTTAATCGGGGTATTAAATATTGCAGAGCTGGCCACAGCTATGCCCAAGGCAGGGGGCGATTATTTCTTTATTACCCGAGGGCTGGGACCGGCCATGGGCACGGTGGCAGGTATGCTCAGCTGGTTTTCTCTTTCTCTTAAAAGCGCTTTTGCCCTGGTGGGCATGGCCGCTTTTGTAAGGCTGATTATTGCATTTAATTTGCAGGCCGTAGCCATTGTGCTGTGCTTGATTTTTGTAGCCATCAATTTTTTGGGGGTAAAGCAGGCCAGCAGGACCCAGGTGATCTTGGTGATGAGCCTTCTGGCTATTCTTGTTGTGTATATGGCCTGGAGTTTGCCGCAGGTGAACATGAACCGTTTCCAAGAGTTTGCGCCTTACGGGATGCTTGCTGTACTTCCCACCACCGGATTTGTATTTGTAGCCTACGGGGGTTTGTTGAATATCTCCAGTATTGCCGAAGAAATCAAAGATCCCCAAAGGACCCTGCCTTTGGGGCTCATATTATCCCTGCTGATTACCACCTTGTTTTATGTGGCGGTTGTGTTTACCACTGTAGGGCTGCTGGAGCCTGCAGAGCTCGACAACTCCCTTACCCCTATATCTGACGGAGCAACTGTTTCTATGGGGCTTTTGGGGTTGATTGCATTAAGCATAGCGGCTATTTTTGCCTTTGTTTCTACTGCAAATGCAGGGATTATGTCTGCTTCCCGCTATCCATTTGCTTTAAGCAGGGATAAACTGTATCCGGATCTGTTTAAAAAAGTGCATCCAAAGTTTAGAACGCCTTATGTTGCTATTCTGATTACCGGCCTGTTTATTATCATTTTTCTTTTTTTGGAGCTGGATCTTTTGGTAAAGGTGGCTTCCACCATTGTCATTCTGGCCTATATACTCTCCATTCTTTCGGTGATTGTGTTACGGAAAAGCAAGCTGCAGAATTACCGTCCAGGTTTCAGGGCGCCATGGTTTCCCTGGCTGCAGATTGTGGGTGTGCTGGGCTTTATATACATTATCATAGAAATGGGCACCATAACCATGGTTCTCAGCGCAGCCCTGATCATAGTAGGGATCCTTATCTATGTTTTTTATGGCAGAAAGCGGGTCAGGGGAAAAGAACATGCCCTGCTTTATGTCATGGACGGGGTAACCCCCAAAGGCCAGTCCTATACCACGGGCAGGCTGGAAGTAGAGCTTAAGGAAATCATCTATGAAAGGGACAATGTCATCAAGGATGATTTTCACCAGGTTATCGAAAACAGCACGGTAATGGATATCAAAGAGCCTATGGAGATTCATCAGCTGTTTAAGATAGTCTCTGAAAAGCTGTCTAAAAAATTGGACATCAAGCCTGAATATTTTTACAACAAGCTTGAAAGAAGAGAAAAGGAAAGCGGAACCCATATTACCCAGGATATCATCATGCCCAACATCATCATTGACCAGAAATGGTTTTTTGATGTCTTCATGGTCAGGAGCAGGGAAGGCATACACTATATTGATAATGACCTGAAAATCAGGGCAGCCTTCTTCCTTATTGCTTCAAGGGACCAGCGCAACCTTATGCTCAGGGCCCATACCTATCTGTCCCAAATCATAGGAGAGCTGGATTTTGAAAAAAGGTGGCTGGAAGCAAAAGACGAGCATGGCCTAAAGGATATTATCCTGCTGGGTAAAAGAAAGCGCTAGCCTCACAGGCCGTAAACAGCATTGGCAATGGAAAAGTAGATTACCAGCCCGGCAGCATCGATAACCGTGGTCAGCAGGGGACTGCTTATGACCGCAGGATCCAGCTTTAATTTGGTTAATAAAATAGGCAGCACGGCACCTACCAGATTAGCCAGCAGGACCACGGCAATGGTGGACAGCCCCAGGGTAAGGGCCAGGGGGTAGCCGTCTTCAAACAGCAGGCTTCTTAAAAAAAGCAAAACACCCAGGCTGACACCCAGCAGAAGACCGATTAGCAGCTCCTTTTTGGCCACCCTGAACCATTTCCTTAGGGTGAGATCTCCTGTAGATAAAGCCCTGATAATCAAAGTAGCCGACTGGGTAGCTGTATTGCCGCCGCTGTCAATAAGGATGGGGATAAAGAAAGCCAGAGCAATGACTGTTTCCAGGGTGACCTCAAATCTGGAAATAATGGCCGAGGATATAAACCCTGCTACCAGCAGGATAGACAGCCAGGTGATGCGCTTCACATACAGGGTCCAGGCCGAAGCGGTGGTATATTGTATGCCTACCGGGGCAATGGCCGCAGTTTTGTGAAAATCTTCGGTGGTTTCTTCTTCCAGTACGTCTAGGATGTCATCGATGGTGACAATGCCCAGCAGGATATCATCAGAATCGATGACCGGAAGGGCGACCAGGTCAAATTCACTCATTTTTTTAACTGCCTGCTCCTGGTCTTCAAGTACAGAAATGGCTACATAGGTGTGGTCCATAATGGATTCCACCGTTTTATGGGGATTGGCCAATATGAATTTACGAATGGGCAGACTGTCTAAAAGCTGCCAGTTGTCTCCGGTGACATAAACTATATCAATGGTTTCTGCATCTTTTCCCAGCTTTCTTATATGCTCCAGGGCTTTGCCGATTTTCCAGTAAGACCGCACGGCCACATAATCGGGGGTCATCAGCCTGCCCACGCTGTCTTCAGGGTAGCCGAGTAGGGCCAGTGTTTCTCTCCTGTCTTCCAGGGGGAGGATGTTTAGCAGTTTTTGGGTCAGTTTTCCTGGGAGGTCTCCGAAGACTTCCGTCCTGTCATCCGGAGATAGTTCGGTTAGGACTTGCCTGATCTGGTGGTTGTTCATGGATTTAAGTATGGATTCCTGCCTGTCCGGGCCCAGTTTGGAGAATACTTCAGCGCCCTTGTTCCTGCTGAGCAGCCTTAATATCAGCAGCTGCGTCTCCAGGTCAAAATTTTCCATGATTTCAATAATTTTGGAGGGAGAAAAGTTGGATAAGATTTCTTTTACATACCGCCATTCCCGGTTTTCAACCAGTATTTTTAGATCTTCAAAGCCAATTTCTTTTTGCTTTGTTTGCTGCATTCCTTTTCCTCTCTGAACGGCTGTTCCGGGAAATATCCAACTTACCAAAAGGCACCGTCACTAGCGCCAAACATTATTGTATTCTAGTTTAAGGGTTTTTTAAATGCATTTCCAGTGATTGCCTCTATGACCGGTCATAGAGGGTTATGGCTGGTCCCAAAATGGCTACTGCTGGTAAATGATATCGGTAATATCTGTAAACTGGTAGGGTGCATTTTCAAAAGAATGATAGATTCTGTCTTCCAGCAAAGGGTAATCGGTGCCGAAATAGGTATTAAAAATGACCCTGAAATTGTTAACGGGGGTGATGGAATCATAGAGCAGGTCATGCTTCTGTCGGGGCATATGGTAAGCATTTAGGATTCGAAAGCCCTCTTGGAACATATCAGGGGTGGGGTGCTGGCCAGGCACAAAGGTGTTTCGGGGTCCGTGGTCTGCCTGAATAATCATAATGGGCGGCGTTGGCGATTCTTCAAACACCTGTTCCACAAAGTCCATGACCAGTTGGTTTAAATAGATGAGCTGGTTTAGGTAGTGTGGTTTTTGCTCAGCTCCCCAAATATTGATGTCAAAATCCACATCATCATCCACCGGCCCCCCATCCCGGTCAAAAACATAAGGGGGGTGGGGGCAGATAAGATGGGCAAAGGCATAGGTGGGCCCTTCCATATGGGGCACTTGGGCCAGCTGGTCGAAGGTATTGATCACCCGCATCCGGGCTACGTCCCGCAGGATATTATGTTCGATCACTTTTAGGGCGGTGGTCCGAAAAAGCATGGTCTGAAACTCGCTCCAGGTGTACTGGGAAACGGCTATATTGAGATCAGCATGCTGGTTAACATTGGTAGGTCCCCAGCCGGAGCTGTAGTGGACATACCGGTAGCCTCTCTGCTGTAAAAAGGTCATCACCCTGCTCTGTTCAATCATGTTGTGGGGCAGGGTGCGATCGGTGGACTCCGGGCCCAGCCTTTGGGTAAGAAAATCCAGGTATTCCATGTTCATGGATGAAGCCAGAGAAAGGAAGGTATTGGGATAATTGCTGGCGCTTTGGTGCGCCACATAAAAGCCCTTTTGTTCCAGAAATTGGATAAATTCGCTGTTATCATACCCATATACTTCATCTAAAATACATGCACTGGCATAGCCGTCCAGGACGATGAAATAAATGTCGGTTTGGGGATGGGGCGAACTTTCAAGTTCGCCGTCTTCGCTATCTGCATCAGCGGTCCAGGCAGAATCTGCTGTCCTGAATGTAAAAAAGCCAATGTTGAGAAGAGAAACCAACAGCAGGCATACAGCGATGATATTGAGCATTTTGGTAAAATTGGTCAGCTCGATGCGGGCTTTGATGATCAACACCACACCGATTACCAATAATGCAGCCCAGAAGATGACAAGATACCTGTGTCTTCCGATGACCAGGGATGCAATCTGCCGGTGTTCAATCATGTTGTACACATGGCCATAGGAAAAAAAGAGGACCATAAATAGGGACAAAACCATGGCTGCTTTATGGATATTTTTTTTCAATACCAGCCAAAGCAGAGGCAGCAGGACGGCAACAAATGCCGCGACCATCCCTGAAGGCAGCAGAATTTCAGAAAAAGAAAGCTGTTCAATATTTTGGGAATATAGAAAAAGAATGGGGAATAAGCCGAACAGAAGCGGGTGCAGGGCAATTTTGTTTTTCATCAAGGTCCTCCAGCCTTCTTTTTCATCAAATACATGATTCTCTTAGAATCCC
>PWYO01000145.1 GCA_003567835.1 Actinomycetota bacterium
GGCAAACAAGCCCACAAACAGGACATTGCCCCCTTTAAACAGGCTCTTGCGGTTGACCCGCAAAAAGGACGCTGCCCTGGCAAACATCTTGTAGAATACAAACAGGATGAGGATCAGCCCGGTCAGGCCCAATTCAGCAAGGATCTGCAAATAATAATTACCGGTGGTATCCACCACATAATAGCCGATCTGATGTTTCATAAAATAATTGGGCAGCTCGATGATATAGCCTCCCAGGCCCACCCCGGCCACGGGATGGTCTGAAAACATCTGCCCCGCCTTTTCCCAGTAGATGTAGCGGTAATTGGATATTGACTTCAGGGCTTCGGTAATCCCGTGGTCGCGGTACACCCGCCTGGCCATCTGGTAGGAGGCATTGAGGCTCCGTACCAGGCCGATGTCAGACACAAAGGTGCCTTCCACCCTTTCCAGGTTCAATACCACAAAAGCAGCCGTACCCAGGCCGGCCAGGATGACCGCCACCAGCACCAGGGCCACCACTTTCTTAAACAAGTTCAAGTTTTTGACAAATGCCTTGAGGGTCTCTTTTCTTTCCAGGATAAACAGGACCGCCAGTACCGCCACCGACAAAAAGATGCCCAAAAAGGCAGCCCGGGAGCCGGAAAAGAGGACCATGGCCACAAACATCAAGGTCAGCCCCAGGAAGGGTATTTTGAAGTAGATCTTTTTGATAAAGATCAAAAAGGCCACAAATACAGGAAACAGGAGTACCGCATAGGCGCCCAGGGCATTGGGGTCGGTAAAGGTGGCATTAAACCGGTTGGCTGCAGCCCAGGACTCTGTATTGCCAAACAAAGGATCAGCAAAATACTGATAAAAGGTGACCAGAATGGCCACCAGGGCAGAGCCCAAAAGCACCATAAAGGATGCCAGTATATCCTTTTTATTGCTTATGGTATTAAAGATCACAAACAAAACCAGGAAAGCGGTAAAATAATTGAAGAAATAATCCAGGGTAATAAACATGGAACCGGTGGCGCTGAGCTCCTGGGCATTGACCATCAGATTATAGTAATGGTTGGTCATAAAGGGATAAAAATTGGCATGCCTGTAGATAATCAGGAAACTGGAGACCAGAATGACCGCAATAAACACCAGCACCGGCTGGGCGATATCCAGGCCGTAGGTAAACCGGTAGCCTTGCCAGGACTCTTTTTGGGCCCTGATATTGTTGACCAGAAAACCCAAAAACAGGCCGAAAGCGGCCAGCAAGATCACCGGCTCCCTGGGCTGGTCAAGGATTTGGGGCAGCGAATTGAGCAAGGGGACCAAAAACATAAATGTATACAGCCCCGCCTTTATATGGAACACAGAGATTGCGAACACCACAAAAAACAAGCCACCGGCAATAATGGACAGCAGGCTCCGGCCATCAAGGATTTGGCCCTGATACAAAAAAAATGCGGCAAAGAAAAGCATGAACATCAGGTTGATGCCCAGCATGGACAGGATATTCTTTTTTCTTGGTATTAGCGGCTTGCGTATTTGCATAGTTTTCATTTCAAGCTATTGTAAACTGCCAGGGCTTTGGATGCAATTGTTTCCGGGCCGAATCTTTGAATATTTTGAAGCCCTTTTTGCACCAGGGCATCCCTTTTTTGGGGATCCGCATACAGGGTCCGGATTGCAGATTTGAGGGCCTCCACATCATGGGGGTCTATGGTAAGCGCCGCATCACCCACCACCTCCGGCAAGGAAGAGGTAGCCGAAGTTATCACCGGGGTCCCGCAGGCCATGGCCTGCAAAGGGGGCAGCCCGAACCCTTCATAAAAAGAAGGGTAGGCAAACATCATGGCTTGCCTGTAAAAGTATTTTAATTGTTGTTCAGGGACATAGCCGGTAAACAGGATCCTGTTTTTTTGTTTTCTGTTTTTGCGCTGGCTTAAGAATTGTTCGATCTCTTCATAGTACCAGCCTTTCTTGCCCACAATGACCAGGTCTGCATCTAGCTCACGATCCAGGTCAGAAAAAGCTTTGAGCAGGGACAGGATATTTTTCCTGGGCTCGATCATGCCCACAAATAAAATAAAGTCTTTGGCAATCCCCCATTCTTTTAATACAGCTTCTGCCTTCTGCGCATCAATACGGGTATTGTAGTATGGGGGGTAGCTTTCATAGGTGACCACGGTCTTTGTTTCCGCATGTTTGAAAAACTTCAGTATATCGGTTTTGGTGTTTTTGGAGCATGCAAAGATCCGGTCTGCCATCCTGATATAGACAGGGATCATTTTCCTAAACAGCAGCCGCTTGGCAATGGTATATTTTTTGGGAAATAAAAGGAAGGTCATATCATGGATGGTTACAATAATCTTAAACTTAAGCTTGTACAGGGGGGTGATGATATTGGGGCTGTGCAGTATGTCTATGCCCAGCCGCCTGAGCTTGAGGGGCAGCAAAAAATACTGCCACATCACCCTGAGGATCCTGCTTTTAAACCGCTGGTGCACAATATGGAAATTGTCCCGGTCAAGATCCAGAAACTTTTGCAGGTATTGGCGGTCCCCCAGGATAAAGTACTGGTTATGGGCATCGATTTTGGCCAGCCCGTTGACCAGATTGGTGATATAAAATCCGGTGCCGGTAATCTCTTCCCTGATAATGGTGCCGTCAATTGCAATATTTGCCAACGTATTGCCGCTTTCTCTCAGGTGATATTGTTTGCCATAGTACCATTTTTGGCCCGAAATGATAATGCAACCCGGCCATCTTTTATCCCCATGCCGCTATAGACCTGCCATACGAAAACACCCTGGTGGCATGCAACTTCCTTACACAAGAAAGAAGGGACAAAAACTCTAAACCAATTATTTCCTTCTAGCTGCTTTATGTCTGCCGGCTTCGGAAAACCTCTGCATATTTTTGCAGGGCGTTCTCAGGCAGAAAATCCCTGGCTTTTCTGATGCAATGGCCGGCCATGCTGCGGACCGCCTCGGGGTCTTTTTGGAGCTGGCGTATTGTTTGCACCAACTGCTCAGGCTGGCCGGGATCCAACACATAGCCGGTTTTTCCCGGCTCTATGATCTCGGCTATCCCGCCCCTGGCAGAGCCCAGCACCGGCACCCCATAGGCATAGGCTTCATAGATGACCCTGGGCAGGGGATCATGCCACAGGGAGGGTACCACCAGCATGTCTATGCGGGCAAATGCTTGATCCGGTTTTTTGTACCCGCAAAAAATAATGTTTTCTGCCTTATACTGTTTTTTTAGATCCTGTTCATATGCCTGGTTGATCCCTTTTCCAAACACATGCAATTGGCCAAGGTCCTTTCCCTGGAATGCCTCAAGCAGCCATTCAATGCCCTTATGCTGGGAGAGTAGCCCCATAAAGCCAAACCGAAGGGGTCCCTTTGGTTTTTTACCACTTCTTATATCCCCGCCAGGCAAGGCATTATAGATGACCTGTTTTTGGGCATTTGGAAAAAAGCCCGATCGGGTATGTTCCTTTAATATAAAATGGCTGTTACCCACCGCCACATCCACATATTTGGAATAACGCCTCCGAAAAGACAAGATACATCTGCACAGCCAGTTTTTCTTCTGGCATACATCCCCTCTTCGGAACAGGGTAACCCGGGGGCACAGCAGGGCATAATCCCTTAAGGTATGCACCACGGGTATTTTCTTTTTATGAAAAAACCGCCAGATGCTTACCGAAAATTCGGCCAGGTTATTGGTGTGGACCACATCCGGTTTTTCAGCAGCCAGGATCCTGTTTAGTTTTTTCTGTATCCGGAAATTATACAGGCTGACCAGATGCCAGAAGACCTTCAGGTAAGATTTCTTTTGCTTGGCATAATAGGACCAGTAGACATTGCCGTGGTTTAGATAATAGACTTTGATGCCGTGGACATAGCCGACTTTTTCCTGGTCTGACAGAGTGGCCACCACCGCCTGGATGTCAAACCGATGCAGGTTTTCGACCAGCACCTGGACCGAGCGCTCTGCACCCCCGATAATATGGGGGTGATACAATGCGTTTATGACCAATACTTTCATGTTTCCTATACCTTTTACCTGCTATTTTACGTTCCCCACTTTTTTTGCCCGGCATGCCTTTTAAAAAACCGTGATGGATGGGTAGACTAGCAAAACCCTTAGCATGAAAGAAGCCTGCAGGCTAGGTTTTGGGCCTGTCTATCTTGTTTTGATGGGCCTGCCAAGCCATCCCTATGGCCAGAGACACCAGCATAGACGTAGAAATCATGATGGTGGTGGCAGAAAAATAATTTTCGGTAAACGAGAGCAAAAAAAGCAATATGATTCCGGCCATGGCGCTTAAAAAGATTTTTTGGGAAAAGTTGTCCCTGGCTGCATAATAGGCTCTGAGCACCAGCTTAAAGCAGAGCACCCAGAACAGCAGCAGCAGGCCCAAACCGATGATCCCCGTCTCTGCCAGGAATTGAAGATAGGTATTGTGGGCATGGGAAAAATCAAAATAAAAATTGGGGTTTAAGAAAGCAGCGACAAATCCAGGCCGGCCGGCAAGGTCTTCGGTAAGCATGACCTGTATATCATTGTATCTGCCAAAGCCGATGCCCAGCAAGGGGCTCTGGGTAAACAGCGCCCAGGCTTTTTCCCACAGCCCAAACCGTATGGCTGCCGTACCCCCGGTGTAGAAAACCTGGAGCACCCTTTCATAGGCACCGGTGACCCATAATACAGGAACAGCGGCCACGGCCAGGCCCAATAGGGACAATAAGACTTTCTTAACCGATCGGAAATACATCCAGAAAACAAAGACCAGAGTACCCCCAAAGGCCACATAGCTTCCCCTGCTTTTAGTCAAAAACAGGGCCAGCGCGCAGACCAGAAAAATGGCCAGGTAAGCAAACTTGATTTTCTTCCTTTTTTCCTTCAGGAAAAATACCAGTGCGCATATGCTGACCAGGGCATACACCGAACCGGTAGCATTGTGTGCATGGTTGAGTCCCACATACATCAGGCCTGCCGTATTATCGAATTTGGTTAAAAAATCCAGATAGCCGGTCAGATAAGCAATAAAACCCAGACAGGCAAACCCGGTAAAGGTAAAGAACAGGATTTTGAAATAGTAGCCGGTAACTTTCCGGTAATCAAAAAAAGGAACAGCCA
>PWYO01000108.1 GCA_003567835.1 Actinomycetota bacterium
ATGATTGACAAAGGTATTATCGATCCGGCCAAGGTTACCCGGTCTGCCATACAGAATGCGGCTTCCATTGCAGGGCTGCTGCTGACCACGGAAGTGGTGATTGCTGAGAAGCCTGAAAAGGATAGCCAGCCTGCCGGACCCGGCGGCGGCGGAATGCCCGGCGGAATGCCCGGCGGAATGCCCGGTGGAATGCCACCAATGTAATAAGGAAAAAGGAAAGCTGGCCTCAACGGCCAGCTTTTTTTTTGCATTCATGGTTTCAAATTGAATAAATCCGAGACTTATAGTAATATTTTTTTAACTTGAAATCAGAGAAAGTCTAAAATGGAAGTGGCCTTTTTTTACAAAACTTTATTGGTGATTGCTTCCTATCTTTTTGGCGCTGTGCCCACCGCTTATGTCGTTTACTGGTTCAAAAAAGGCACTGATATCAGGAAAGAAGGAAGCGGTAATGTAGGGGGCACCAATGTGGCCAGAACCCTGGGCGCCGGCGCAGGGATTATGACCATCATCATTGATATGCTAAAAGGTTTTCTGCCTATTATGGTCGCTTATTTTATCTATCCCCAGGACCTAATCCTGGTGAGTATCATTTCAGTGGCGGTCATTGTGGGCCATGATTTTCCCGTTTATATTAAGTTTAAGGGGGGCAAGGGAATTGCTACTTCTTTTGGGGTTATTGTGGGCGTTTGCGCCCTTCCCTTTACCGGCCAGCCGGTGTATATGCGCATAGGGCCCATATTTACCATATTGGCAGCGGCGGCGATTTTTTTCCTTATTTTTAGAATCGTATCCGTTTCTTCCCTGGCTGCTGCGGTGGCCACCCCCCTTTCATTTTACTTTTTCCATTATCCAATGGTGATTGTGATTACCGCTGCGGTCTGGTCGGTTTTGGCTTTTATTACCCACAGGGGCAATATTAAACGATTAATCAATAAACAAGAAAAGAAAATTAAGGGGAGAGGGGCTTAGATGGATATAGAAATCGGAAAGGGTAAAACAGGAAGAAGGTCTTATGGTTTTGACGAGGTAACCATTGTCCCCAGCAGGAGAACCAGGGATCCCGAGGATGTGGATATTTCGGCAACCATCGGAGGTTACCAGCTGGATATACCCTGCCTGGCTTCTGCCATGGATGGGGTGGTGGATGTGGCCATGGCCAAAGAGATGGGCAAAATCGGAGGGCTGGCGGTACTAAACCTGGAAGGCATACAGTGCCGGTATGAAGATGCGCATGCCCAGCTGAAAAAGATTGCCGGTTACCGGCCGGATGAAGCCACCAGAAAGATGCAGGAGATTTACAGGGAACCGATCAAAGAGACGCTTATTGAACAAAGGGTTAAGCAGATTAAGCAATCCGGGGTGATAAGCTGCGCTTCTCTTACCCCGCAGAGGGTTGAAAAATACCATAAGGTGGCCATTGATGCCGGACTGGATATCCTGGTTATTCAGGGAACGGTCATCAGCGCAGAGCATGTAAGCAAAACCAAAAACCCGTTGGACCTAAAAGAATTTATTCCCCGCTGCCCCATACCGGTGATCGTAGGAGGCTGCGCATCTTATTCCACCGCTCTTCACCTGATGCGTACCGGTGCGGTGGGTGTGCTGGTGGGGGTAGGGCCCGGCGCAGCCTGTACCACCAGACAGGTTCTGGGGATTGGTGTTCCCCAGGCGACGGCCATTGCTGATGCTTCTGCAGCCAGGATGCGCCATCTGGAGGAGACTGGAAGATATGTTTCTGTGATTGCGGATGGGGGCATGCGGACCGGTGGGGATATTGCCAAAGCCATCGCCTGCGGTGCAGACCTGGTCATGATTGGTTCCCCCCTTTCCCGGGCCAAAGAGTCGCCTGGCAAAGGATTCCATTGGGGCATGGCCACTTTCCATCCGGAGCTTCCCCGGGGCACCCGAATCAAGACGGATATGGCAGGGTCTCTGCGGGAGATCCTGGTGGGGCCCGCTTTTGAAAATGACGGTACCCTGAACCTGTTTGGGGCACTGAGGACTTCCATGGCCACCTGCGGCTATGAGAATATCAAGGATTTCCAGCGGGCAGAAGTGCTGGTGGCCCCTTCCATCAAAACCGAAGGAAAAATGCATCAGAGAGAGCAAAGAGTAGGGATGGGGTTATAAATGGTGGAAAACAATGGCATAAAAGGGTTGGACACCATATTGGTTATTGACTTTGGGGGCCAGTACAGCCAGCTGATTGCCCGAAGGATTAGGGAATTGCGGGTTTATTCAGAGATGGTCCCCTATGATACGCCCCTGAAGGAGATAAAAGCAAGAAAACCAAAAGGCTTTATTTTCTCCGGCTCCCCTTACAGCCTGGGAGGCAGCAGGTTTCCTGCTGTAACCAGGGATTATCTGACCATGGGCATACCCATTCTGGGGATCTGTTATGGAATGCAGCTGATTGCTTCCTTGCTGGGAGGAAAAATTACCGCATCCGGAAGCAATGAATACGGAAAGACAGAGGTCAGTCTGGACATCGGCTCGCCGCTTTTTGATGACCTAAGACCGGCTGAGATCTGCTGGATGAGCCACAAAGACAGCGTGGAAAAAATACCCAAACCGTTTAAGGTGATCGCTTCAACCCCCAACTTGCCCATTGCCGGTATCGGCAATGAACAGGATAAGATTTACGGCATACAGTTTCACCCGGAAGTGATGCATACCCCTTCCGGTATGGATATTTTAAGAAATTTCTTATTTCATATTTGTGAATGTTCGCCAAACTGGACTACGGTGTCCATCATTGAAAAAAGGGTCAACCAGATCAAGGAAAAGGTGAAGGGAGGCAGAGTGGTTTGCGGCTTAAGCGGCGGGGTTGATTCTTCGGTGGCCGCGCTCTTGGTAAACAAGGCGGTGGCAGACAAACTAACCTGCATATTTGTAGACCATGGCCTGCTCAGGATGGGGGAAGCAGAACAGGTAGAAAAAACCTTCAGGGAAAATTTCAAGGTCAACCTCATTTCTGTAAAAGCCCAGGACAGGTTTTTGAAAAAATTAAAAAATGTCACCGATCCTGAACAGAAAAGAAAGATTATCGGCAATGAATTCATAAGAATTTTCGAAGAGGAAGCAAAAAAAATCGATCAAGTGGATTACCTGGTACAGGGTACCCTGTATTCTGATGTTATTGAAAGCGGCACCCGGGATGCGGCAAAAATAAAGTCCCATCATAATGTGGGCGGACTGCCTGAAGATATGGCCTTAAAGCTCATAGAGCCTCTGCGCTTTCTTTTCAAGGATGAAGTCAGAAAACTGGGTGCAGAACTGGGTCTGCCTGATGATATTGTGTGGCGGCAGCCTTTTCCCGGGCCGGGATTGGCAATAAGAATTATTGGGGAAGTAACTGCTGAAAGGATCGGCATGCTCCAGAAAGCAGACCTGATTGTGCTAGAAGAGATTAAAAGGGCGGACCTTTATGAAAAAATATGGCAGTCCTTTGCCGTTCTTTTATGTATCAGGAGTGTGGGGGTTATGGGTGATGAAAGGACCTATGCCTACCCCATTGCCATCCGGGCCGTAAACAGCGAGGATGCCATGACTGCAGACTGGGTAAGGCTTCCTTATGATATTATAGAGCGGATTAGCAACCGTATTATCAATGAGGTTGAAGGAGTCAACCGGGTGGTATATGATATAAGTTCAAAGCCTCCCAGTACAATAGAATGGGAATAGCAAATATTTTAAGGAGTAGCTGCATGGATGATTTCAAGAAAAAACTAAGCAAATACAGGGAAAAAATAAACCAGATTGACCAAAAGATTGTGGAAAATCTTAATGAAAGGGCCAAAGTGGTGCTGGCGGTAAAGAGGCTCAAAGAAAAAGAAAATGTCCCTCTCTATGATGCCCGGAGAGAAGAAGAGCTTATTAATAATATCGTCCAGTACAATAAAGGCCCCCTGTACAATGACAATATTGTGCAGATTTTTGAAGCCATACTGCGCAATGTGCAGATTCTGGAAAAGGATGAGAATCTTTAGACCGGTTGAAATAATTCCAGGTTTCCCTATAATATTAGGAATTCTAAGAATATGAGATTGTAGGATGCGAATGGAACAAAAAAAAGATATACAGCTTATCAAAAAAAATTTTGTCACCGTCATTGCCGGGCCGTGTGCCGTAGAAAGCTGGGACCAGCTGGAAACCATTGCAGCCCATGTAAAAGAGGCAGGCCTCAATTTTATGCGGGGCGGTGCCTTTAAACCCAGGACTTCCCCTTACAGTTTTCAGGGCCTGGAGAAAAAAGGGCTGGAGCTATTGGCCAAAGTGAGGCAAAAACACGGGCTAAAGGTGGTTAGCGAAGTTACCGATGCGGCAACGGTAGAAGAGATTGCCGATTATGTGGATGTTCTCCAGATCGGCACCAGAAACATGTCTAATTTTGCCTTGCTTAAAAAAGTTGGAAGAGTGGCCAATGCCCGAAATCTTTCGGTTATTCTCAAGAGAGGCTGGGCGTCCACCATCAAAGAGTGGCTGCTGGCTGTGGAATATATCACCCAGCAGGGAAACTGTGAAGTCGTGCTGTGCGAGAGGGGCATTCGAACTTTTGAGACCAATACCAGGTTTACCCTGGATCTTTCTGCGGTACCAGTGATCAAAAAATTGAGCAAATTGCCTATTATTGTGGACCCTTCACATGCAGTAGGGCAAAGCGATTTGGTCATACCCATGAGCAGGGCAGCGGTGGCAGTGGGTGCGGACGGAATTATTGTGGAAACCCATCATAAGCCGGAAAAAGCGCTTTGTGACGGACAGCAGGCCCTAAATCCCAAACAGCTCCAAGAAATGCTGCGGCAGATTTCTCTTATCGCACAAATTTTCAATAAAAAGATCAGGTAGCTGAGCCCCATTGGAACTAGCAAAACACCTCAACGGCCCGCAGATTGAAGCTGTAAAAAATACCGAAAACCCTATGCTGGTTATTGCTGGCGTGGGGAGCGGAAAAACCAGGGTTTTAACCTATCGCATTGCTTATCTTGTCAGCCAGGGCGTGGACCCTTACAGCATTCTGGCCATCACTTTTACCA
>PWYO01000025.1 GCA_003567835.1 Actinomycetota bacterium
TAGGAGAATATCATAGAGTCTTAGACAAAAAAGGCAGGATGTTTATTCCTTCAAAATTTAGAGAAGACCTTATAAAAGGCATTATTGTATCCAAAGGTTTTGGTGAGAAGTGCCTTTTTTTATTTTCCAGGGAAGGCTGGACCAAGTGGCAGGAAAAGATCATGTCCCTGCCCTTGACCAAGAAAAATACACAGAAATTTGCCAGATGGTTTTTCTCTTCTGCCGTTGAAGAAACCATGGATCAGCAGGGGAGGGTAAAAGTACCGCAAAATCTTATTGCCTATTCCTCCCTGAAAAAAGAAATTGTATTGGTGGGTGTTTCAGACAGGGCCGAGATTTGGTCCAAGGAAGCTTGGCAAGACTATTACAGGCAGGCTGATGGGCAATTTCTGGGCCAGGACACGACATTAGAAGAGTTGGGTTTTTAGAAGGCATAATGGAAGATGATTATCATAAACCAGTCCTTTTAAAGGAGGCAGTACATTATTTAAATGCAACAGAGGGCGACATAATTTTCGAGGGAACGCTTGGCGGTGCTGGCCATACCATAGCAATTATAAAAGACATTGCCCCCACAGGCAAGATCATTGGAGTAGACCTTTGTAGCCAGGCTTTAAGCACCGCCGCCATTCGATTAAAAGATTACAAAGACCAGGTCTTCTTGGTAGAAGACAATTTTGCAAACGTAAAAGAGATTTTAAAAAGATTGGATATCAAAAGCGTGCAGGGGGTCCTTTTGGATTTGGGTTTATCGTCCTTTCAAATTGATCGGTCCCAGAAAGGGTTCAGCTATATCAGGAATGAAGATCTGGATATGCGGTTTGGAGACCAAAAGGTCCGTGCTTTTGAGGTTGTAAACGATTATAGTGAGCAAAAATTAAGAGATATTTTTTATAAATTCGGAGAAGAAAAATGGGCCGGTCCCATAGCAGCCAGGATTGTGAAAAAAAGGAATGAAAAGGAAATAAGGTCGACTTCTCAATTGGCCGAAATTGTAAAGAGTGCTGTTCCTCCGGATTACCGGCATAAGAGGGGCCATCCCGCAAAAAGGATTTTTCAGGCCATCAGGATTGAAGTAAATGCAGAGCTTGAGAATATTGAAAAAGGTATTGAGGATGGTTTCCAGGTGTTGAATGGAAGGGGAAGAATGGTCATCATATCCTATCATTCGCTTGAAGACAGGATTGTAAAAAACAAGTTTTTAGACTTTGCTGGCAGATGTTTTTGTCCGCCTGATTTGCCGGTTTGCAGATGCGGTGCACAAAAAAGAGCAAAAATATTAACCCGGAAAGTCGTAAGGCCCAGCGAAGATGAAATTAGGGAAAACCCCCGGGCAAAAAGTGCAAAATTAAGAGCCTTGGAAAAACTATGAGTACCAGATTGGCAAAAAGAGATGCGTATTACAATCAGAGGGACTATCCCCTTCTATACCTGGTTGACAAAAAAAAGAACAGGGAAGAGAAAATAGTCTATTCTAATAGTGGGCTTTTTTATATTATAGTGGCGGCGATATTGCTGGTTTGTGTAGGCGCACTGTTTAATATTGGATTAAAAATACAGAATATGAACTATCAGCGGGAGATCCTCAAGCTTGATGAAGTCATCGCAACAGAGGAAGAACGGCAGGATAGGATTCTACTCCAAATAGCGGAACTGAGGTCTCCCGCCAGAATCATTCATGTGGCCCAAGAAGAGCTGGGCATGGACATTGCCGGTGATATAGAGACCGTTGAAGTTGCGCAAACCAGTATGGAAAACAATGAAAGGATTCAGGAATACCTGGCAAAAGGCCCCTCTGAGACCACCAAGCAATACAATAATTTGCTGGGCACAGTTTATTATATACAGGATCTGGTCATGGTGGTCTCAGAAAGTGTTTTAACTTTTTTTATACCCTAATCTAAGATGTGAAAAAAAGAACCATGATCAGGAAAAAATATGACAGGATGAACAGGAAAAGGCTATATTTCCTGTTCGTTTTGTTTCTTGCAGCTTTTTTTGCCATTGGTTATCAGCTTATCAATATTCAGTTTGTCCATGCCTCTAAATACCAGGGGTATGCACAATACCAGCATACTGATGAATCGGTACTCAATGCCAAAAGAGGAAAGATTCTGGACAGCAACGGGATTGAGCTTGCAGTAAGCTTAATTGAAAGAACGGTCTATGCCAATCCCAGGGAAGTAAAAAATGCTGTCAGCACAGCGAGGGCCCTTGCAGAACTATTGGACATGGATGTACATGAAATACAAAAAAGGCTGTCCGATGAACAGCTAGGCTTCGTATATATAAAAAGGCAGATTGGTACTGAGATTGCAGAAAAAATTCAGGAACGCAACCTTGATGGTGTCTATATAAAAAATGAGAGCAAGAGATTCTATCCCCATCATGATCTGGGTGCCTCTATCATCGGGTTCACTGGAATTGACCATACGGGCTTATCGGGTATTGAACTGCAGTATGAAAAAAATTTAAGAGGCGTGGATGGAAAATTTGTTTCGGAAAAGGATGTGTTTGGGAATACCATACCGGGCAGCAAGCAGACCTATATAGAGCCCATAGATGGCGCTGATGTGGTGCTGACCATTGATGCTCAAATTCAGTATTTGGCCCAAAAGGAGTTGGCCAAAACCGTAGAAGAGTATAGTGCCCTGGGCGGAAGTGTGGTGATTATGAATCCAAACAATGGGGAAGTGCTGGCTATGGCGGATTACCCAAATTTTGATCTGAACAATTATGAACAATATGATTCTGACCTTTATAAGCTGAATGCGACCTCTTTTACCTTTGAGCCGGGATCTACATTTAAGGTCATCAATATCGCTTCTGCCCTGGAACAGCAGCGTGTGGGAAGCGAACAGGTATTTAACCTTTCTCCCAGCATAGCGGTTGGTGACCGGGAGATCAAAGAAATCTTTAGAACGCAAAACATTGATTATTCCACCAAACAGATTTTACAGCACTCCAGCAATGTAGGTGCGGTGGTTATTGCTTTGTCTATGGGCAAACAGCGGTTCTGGGAGGGCATCAAAGAATTTGGTTTTACCCAGAAGACGGGCATCGATTATCCGGGAGAAGAAGTTGGTTATATGCTAAATTACCAAACCTGGCCGGAATCAACCATAGGCGCTATGGCCATAGGCCAGAGCATTACCATGACACCTTTACAGTTGTTGACGGCTACAAGTGCCATTGCCAATGGCGGTTATTTGATTACGCCTCGACTGGCCAGAGAGGTACAGCTCCAAGACAGTACCATGAGCACAGCACATGAATTTGACCGTAAAAAGATTCTTGAACAATCTACCTGCGATGCCATCAAGGATATGATGCTGGCTGTGGTTGAAGACGGCACCGGAACAAGGGCCAGTGTGGAGGGGGTGAATGTATGCGGAAAGACGGGGACTGCGGAAAAGGCAAATATGCACAGTCCAGGCTATGATGAAGGGAGAGTGATTACTTCCTTTATCGGTTTTGGTCCCTATGAGGATCCCCAGGTAGCAATACTAATCGTTATTGATGAGCCCCAGAAGGGGGTAAATGAAATATGGGGGGGAACAGTGGCTGCCCCTCTGTTCAGCAGATTAATGGAATTTTCCCTTCAAAGGCAGATCATGGTAGACTGATATTTTGATTTTTATTGCAAACCGCACTATGATAATCTAAGGAAAAATATGAAGCTTAAAAAGATACTCAAAGGCCTAGAATGCAGGGTTCTGGCAGGGGATTTAAATCAGGATATAACCGATATAGCCATCCACTCAAAGAAGGTGTCTCCAAACAGCCTTTTTGTAGCCATCCCTGGTTTTAAAACCGACGGCCATCGCTTTGCCCAAGAAGCTGTAGGTAAAGGTGCTGCCGCAGTAATCGTACAGAAACCATTAGAACTGCCTCTTCCCATTGTCCAGATCCTGGTTGCGGATACAAGAAAAAGTTTGGCGGTGGTGTCCGGTAATTTTTTCAGCCACCCCAGCAGAAAAATCATCATTGTGGGGGTGACTGGAACCAACGGCAAGACCACCACTTGTTTTTTAATCAATTCCATCATCAGAGAAACAGGGGTCCCCAATTCTTTGATAACCACCGTACGGTCTTATATGGGTGAAAAACAGGTTGCGTTTGATCGGACAACGCCCGATTCACTGGAGTTAAACCGTTTTTTTGCCCAAAGCACTGGTATGGGCATCAAACATGCTTGCATGGAAGTTTCATCGCATTCGGTTGATTTAGGCAGGGTAGACGACCTCAATTTTGATGGTTTTGTATTTACCAACCTTTCCCAGGACCACCTGGATTATCACCGGGATATGGAAAGTTATTTTCAAGCCAAGCAAAAACTTTTCCTCAAAGAAAACAGGCATACCTATGGGGGTAAATTTGCAGTCATCAATTCTGATGATGCCTATGGAAAGATTGTTTTAGGCAACACGGATTTGAATGCCACCAGCTATGCCATACACGACGCCCATGCGGATCTGCGGGCAGGGCATATACGCAACAGCATACAGGGTATTGCCTTTGACCTGTATCAGAAAAATAGGCTGATGGGGCATATAGAATCAGCGCTTAGCGGAATATTCAATGTGTATAATATTCTTGCAGCCATTGGGGTGGCCATGAACCTGGGTATTTCGTACGAAAAGATCAAAAAAGGGATCCAGGCCTTAAAAGGGGTTCCGGGCCGATTCCAAAAAGTGGATGTCAATGCGGGATTTACAGTTATTGTCGATTATGCGCACACACCCGATGGCCTGGAAAATGTTCTGACTACTGCAAAAAAATTATTGCCAAAACATGGAAAACTGATTACAGTTTTTGGATGCGGCGGAGACAGGGATAAACAAAAAAGGCCAATGATGGGAAAGATTTCCAGCAAGTATTCCGATTTTAGCATTATCACCTCAGATAATCCCCGTTCTGAAACACCCTTGGCCATTATGGGCATGATCGCCAAGGGCTTTGACAATACAGATAAATACGTGGAAGTCGAAGACCGTAAAAAAGCCATACAAGAGGCCCTGTGTATGGCAAAAGACCATGATATTATAGTAATAGCAGGCAAAGGTCATGAAGACTATCAGGAATTCAAGGATCACCGGATCCATTTCAGTGACCAGGAAATGGTAATGGAGATTTTAAACCAAAATGGAAAAAATTAACCTCAAAGATTTACAAAAATGGACTAAAGCGGAGAAGATCAGCGGGGAGGATACCCGCTTTATCGATTCCATCTCTACAGATACCCGTACGATTACCAGAGGCCAGTTCTTCATACCGCTAAAGGGTCAAAATTTTGACGGCCATCATTATATCCAGCAGGCCGTATCCAGGGGCGCCTGTGGTTTTGTTTACGAGAGAGGCTTTCCTGTGCCTGACCTGGATCCCGGACCCATTATTTTTCAAAGCAGGGACAACCTATCCTTTTTACAGAGGCTTGCTTTTCATTATATAAGAAGAATAAAGCTGGTGGTGGTGGGCATCACCGGAAGTGTGGGAAAAACCACCACCAAGGATATGCTGGTATCCGTGCTGAAAAGAAAACACAAAGTATGCTATACCCCAAAAAACTACAATAATGAGATTGGCGTGCCCAAGGCAGTGCTGGATATAGGCAAAGATACCAAATATTTTGTAGCAGAGCTGGCCATGAGGAAGAAAGGGCAAATCAGGCAATTGGCAGAAATGATCGATGTGGATATAGCGGTTATTACCGCAATTGGTGAATCCCATCTTGAATTTTTTAATAATATTTCCGAGATTGCTTTGGCAAAAGCTGAAATTGCTTCTTTTCCGGGCAAAAAAAAGGGTGTACTATTTTTAAACCATGACAGTCCGTGGGCAGATTTTATTAAGCAAAGGGTCAATTGCAGGATTATAGGATTCGGAACAAATAACAGCCTGGATTACAATTTTATTGGACAGCAGCCGGATGTTTACGGGAAATATTCTTTTATATTCTGTAAAAAAGATTCCAGGATTGCCCATGTTCGGTTAAATATAGCGGGTGCCCACAATATGGTGAATGGATGTGCGGCCGCGGCAGTCAGTGACTGGCTGGGCATAGACCCAGAAGATATCAGCCGGGGCCTTGAAAATGCTGCTGTTGAAGAAAACAGAATGGCAGTCTTTGAAAAAGATGCAATGATTATTATCAATGACTGCTATAATGCCAGCCCAATTTCGGTTGCTTCAGCGCTGGACACATTGCAGCATATCGCCCATGCAAAATCTGCAAGGTCGGTGGCTATTCTCTCTGATATGCTGGAGCTGGGCCAAAACGCGGCCAAAATGCATTGCCAGGTGGGGATGGATGCAAAGCAAAAAAATATCGACTGCCTGCTGGCCTTCGGTACGCTGGCCAAACACATCTGCAAGGGCTTCGGCGCAGAAAAAAGTGTGTATTTTGAAGACAAGCAGCAGATGGTCAAGCATATAAAGGGATACCTAAAAAAGGGCGATGTGGTGCTGTTGAAAGGTTCACGGGCCAATAAAATGGAAGAGATCATCAAACAGATTTAGACAGGAAAAGATATATGGATTGGATATTTTTATCACTCATCATCGGCGGGCTGCTTTCTTTGATGACCACCCCTATGTTTATTAAGTTCCAAAAAAGCAGAAAAATGGGTGAGAAAATAAGGGTGGATGGGCCTAAAACGCATTCTATAAAAGTAGGTACCCCCACCATGGGGGGAGTTGTATTTATTGTCTGTTCCCTGATTGCCTTTATTGTGGTCAGCCTGATTAAGTATTTGCGTTATGAAGAATACAGCTTAGAGGGACTATTTGTGTTTTCTATTTTTTTGCTATGCTCTTTTATAGGATTTATCGATGATTATATATCCATGAAAAAAAAGAGCTCTTTGGGTCTCAGAGGCTGGGTAAAAATTTTTCTGCTGTTGGTGGTATGTGTTTATTTTATTGCCATGGGTATATGGGTTTTTAATCTGGATACATCCCTTAGCATTCCCCTTACCAATGTAACCTTGGAACTGGGCTATTACTACTATATTCTGGTGGCGGTCATGATCATCGGTACTACCAATGCTGTGAATCTCACTGACGGCCTTGACGGCCTTGCTGCAGGCACTACTTCGATCGTTTTGGGGATTTTTATGTTTATTGGTCTCCTGGAATGGATTTTTTATGATTTAAGTTTTGGCATTGACATTGCTGTGATATGCGGATCGACGATAGCGGCATGCATAGGATTTTTATGGTGGAATACGGCGCCCGCAGAAATTTTTATGGGAGATACCGGTTCATTTGGCCTGGGAGGGCTCATTGCTGCGGTGGCCATATTATTAAACCAGGAATTGCTGTTGATTATTGTGGGAGCCATATTTGTCATTGAGACCCTATCGGTGATCATCCAGGTTTTGTGGTTTAAGATGTTCAAAAAAAGGGTGTTTAAGATGGCCCCCATACACCACCATTTTGAGCTTATGGGTTGGCCGGAGATTAAAGTGATTATACGTTTTTGGCTGGCATGCGGATTGTTTTCTGCGCTTGGCTTTTTCATGTATTATTTAAAATTTTTAACCTAAAGAGATTATGCTGGCTACAGGGAAAAATGTTCTGGTATTGGGACTGGGTAAAACTGGGATTTCGGTTATCAGGCAGATCAAAAAAACAGCAAGGTCGATTACCGCCCTTGACGATCATGCCCATAGGGATTTGGGCATTCGCCGAGGAAGGGATATGCGGATTGTATTGGGCAAAAAAGCCAGGCAGCCAAAGCTTTTGGACCCTATCCACCTGGTGGTGCCCAGCCCCGGGGTTTGTGCGCAACACCCCATCATAACCCAGGCCAAAAAAAGGGGTATACCGGTAGCCAGTGAAATTGAACTTGCCTGGAGCCTTTTGGATCCGGAAGAAAGGAAAAATACCATTGCAGTTACCGGCACCAATGGCAAAACCACCGCAGTCAACCTTTTAGGAGAAATTTTTCAGGGCTGCCGCAGACCTGTTTGTGTTTGCGGAAATGTAGGCTATCCCCTCATCAGTACGGTGGACAAAAAAAACCTGCTGCGGGTCATTGAAGTCAGCAGCTTCCAGCTGGAATGGATCAGCAGTTTTGCGCCCCATATCGGTATTCTTCTTAATATCAGCAGTGACCACCTGGACCGGCATGGGACCATGGAGGCATATGCCCGGCTCAAGTTCAGGCTTTTTGAGAATCAGCAAGACTCGGATTATTGCATTCTCAATGCCGATGATGAACTGGTTTTTTCCACTTCTGCCAAGCTGCCTGTAGGGTCTACAGTCATAAGATACGGCCAAAAAAAGGAATATGATGTGTTTCCGCACGATGACGCCCTTGTTTATGAGCTGGGATCCAGTAAAGGATCCATAGATATAGCCAATATGCAGCTTAAAGGGAGCCATAATATTTCAAATACCATGGCCTGTGTGGCAGCTGCCAAGCTGCTGGGGGTGCAGGATACCCATATCGAAAAAGCACTTGCAAGATTTAAACCCCTTGCGCACCGCATGGAGTTTGTCGGTGTCTACAGAGGGGTTGCATGTTATAACGATTCCAAGTCAACCAATCCCCAAGCGGCCATTGCTGCCCTTGAACATTTTGAAAAACCCTTAACGCTGATTATGGGAGGCAAAGATAAAGGCATGGATTTACATAATCTTCTTAGGGTATTGGCGCATAAGGTAAGCGCACTTATTCTTATTGGCCAGTCTTCAGAGAAAATGATGCAACTTTTGGGTTCTGGAAAGCAAAGTTTTTCAATCTATGTTTGCAGAACCTTAAGGGAGGCGGTGGACAAAGGTCTAGCGGTAACCCCCAGGGGAGGGACTTTTCTGCTGTCACCGGCATTTGCCAGTATGGACATGTTTCAAGACTATAAAGACAGAGGCAATCAGTACAAGTCAATATTAAAGGAAAATCATGGAAACCCAGAGAAGGAAAATATTAAAAATCAATATTGATTTTTATATCCTGTTTACCATAACTTTTTTGCTTTCAGTTTTGGGGATTGTCATGATTTCCAGTGCTTCTACAGTCATTGGGGAAAGGTTTTTTAACGACCCTTTCTGGTTTTCCAGAAGACAGATCATTTGGTGGGTCATCTCTTTTGCGGCCATGATGGTGCTTTCAAGGATTAACTATCGCGTGTATGGGAGGATGTCTGCATTGATTCTGCTGATATCCATTGCCCTTCTGGCTTTGGTATTAATACCTGGATTCAGCCAGGAGGTAGGAGGGGCTACCCGGTGGCTTAATCTTGGTTTTTTCACCGTGCAGCCTTCTGAGATTGCCAAGTTTGCTTTGGTTGTCTATTTTGCTCATATTCTCAATAAAAAATACAGCCAATCATGGAAGGCCAAGCATCTCTTTGTACCCGGTTTCCTGGTCTTGCTTTTGATCACCCTGCTCATATTCCTGGAACCTGATTTGGGTACGGCGGCGGTTATATGGATTATTGTGTTTATTGTCTTGTTTGTAGGCGGAGTAAAATTCGGTCATCTGATAGGCATAGGCTCCATCGGGGCCCTAATGATGGCGGTATATATGTTTTTATCTGAATACCAATTGATCAGATTATGGTCTTTTCTGGACCGGCTGCTGGGCAGGAGCAGTGAATTGAGCGCTGCAAATTTTCAGGTTAGCCAGTCTCTTATAGCCCTGGGCTCAGGCAATATCATTGGGCTGGGATTGGGCAACAGCCTTCAGAAGTATTCCTATCTTCCTGAAGCACATACTGACTTTATCTTTGCGATCATTGGAGAGGAGTTTGGATTGGTGGGCACGCTTTTGGTGATCGTATTGTTTTTGTTGTTTACCTTTTTGGGGATTCGAATCTGCATAAGGAGCAAGGATTATTTTGGGCGGGTATTGGCTGCGGGATTGACGGCCATGATTTCCGTACCGGCCATTGTCAATACAGCAGTGGTGACCGGTTTGCTGCCAGTCACCGGTCTTGCCTTGCCTTTTATCAGTTCCGGAGGTTCTTCGCTGCTCATATCCATGGGCAGCGTAGGGGTGCTGCTGAATATTTCCAGGCAGAATATGCTGGCAGAACCCAAAGAGCAAGAGGAGGATGCGCATGCATAAAAGAATACTGATTTGCGGCGGAGGAACTGCGGGGCATGTATATCCTGCCATGGCGGTCATCGAGGAAATAAAAAGAAACCATCCCCAGGTCTTGCTGCTGTATGTAGGCACCCAAAAAGGCATGGAAAACAAGCTGATCCCGCCTATGGGAATCCCTTTTGAAGCGATAAGAGCATCGGGCCTTTCGGTGGCTGACAACATACTATATAAATGCTGGGTTTATATGCGTTTTTGTGCCAACCTGTTGGGCGGCTTTCTGATGGCGGCAAAAATCATTTTACGGTTTAAGCCGGATGTGGTGCTGGGCATGGGCGGCTATGTTTGCGGCCCGGTGCTTGTTGCAGCCATGCTGCTGAGAAAAAAATTCATGCTCCATGAACAGAATTATATCCCTGGAAGGCTGAACCGGTTCTTCTCTAAATTTGCCAGGAAAGTGTTTATCAGTTTTGAGCAGACCAGAGAGTATCTGCCTGCCCAGCATAAAAAAATAGTATGGACCGGCAATCCCGTAAGGGATACAGTAAGAAAATTTGAAAAAGAGAAAAAAGATTACCACCGCTGGCATTTAAAACCGGGCCGGTTTACCATCATTGCTTTTGGGGGGAGCCTGGGGGCAGGAAAGTTGAACAATATGATCCTGGACCTATATGCATATTTTAGAAAAAATGATAAGCTTCAGATAATGATTATAACCGGCAAAAGGTTTTATAGGCAGTTTAAGCTTGCCGCTGAAAAGATAACCAAGGATGACCATCGGATCCTATTGTCTATGATTCCCTACACACAGCAAATGGCCCGGATATACCGAATTGCAGACCTCATTATTTCCAGGGCAGGAGCAAATACCATTGCTGAATTGGCTTTAACCGATGTCCCTGCCATACTCGTCCCTTACCCCTATGCTGTGGGCAATCACCAGTATTTTAATGCAAAATTTCTTGCTGATCACGGCAGGGCTATACTGATACAGGATAAAGACCTAAGTTCAGAGTTATTGATTGACAATATAAGCGGTTTGATTGAACATAATAAGAAAAATTGCCATAATTTATTAAATAAAAAAGTTCGGTTGAAAAAGGTGGATAGCGCCAAACTGATAACCGAGAATATGATAGGGAGCTAAATTGGACCAGAAAAAATATTTTTTGATTGGAATCGGCGGGGCAGGCATGAGTGCCATTGCATTGGTGCTAAAGGGCATGGGCAACCAGGTTATAGGAAGCGATATCAAAAAATCAAGGTATACGGCTATTTTAGAAAATGAGGGCATCACCGTATTGACCGGCCACAAGTCTTCGAATTTGGGCGACAGCGATGTGGTGGTTTATTCGGCTGCTATACCTGCGGATAATCCGGAGATGGTTGAAGCAAAAAAAAGAAATCTGTGCCTATTGGGCCGTTCTGACATTCTGGCCCAAATTTTGAACAGCAAAAAAGGCATAGCCATCAGTGGAACCCATGGCAAGACTACCACCACTTCCATGACTTCCCTTCTGCTCAGAGGTTTGGGTGTGGACCCTACCATCATCATCGGAGGAGAACTAAACGAGCTGGGTTCCAATGCAAGGGTTGGCTTAAGTGAGTATGTGGTAGCGGAAGCCTGTGAAAGCGATGGCTCATTTTTAAAGTATAAACCATTTATTTCTTTGGTCACCAATATTGAAGATGACCATATGGATTATTACAAGGATTACAGCAATCTCAAAAAAAGCTTTATGCAGTTTATCAGCAACACCCAGCAGCATGGTTTTGTCATCATCAATGGCGACGAGGTCAGTCTTGAGCAAAATACCCTCCAAAAGATTCTCCGTTACGGGTTTGACCCTGAAAATGACCTGTGCGCCCAGGATATTAGATTTGCTGATTTTGGGTCCACATACCTTTTGGCGGTAAAGGGCAATGATGACCGCAAGCTTAAAGTAAGGCTCAATGTACCGGGGCTGCATAATGTTAAAAACAGCCTTGCTGCCCTGTCTGTGTGCCATTGCCTGGATATGGACTTAAAAAAGGCTGCTGGGCTTATGCAGTTTTTCACGGGTGTAAAAAGAAGATTTGAAAAGAAAGGTGAAAGGAAGGGGGCATTCATCTTTGATGACTATGCGCACCATCCCTCTGAAGTAAAGGCCACACTTGAGGCGGCTGTTTTGGAAAAAAAGAACAGGGTGGTGGCTGTTTTTCAGCCGCACCGCTACAGCCGGCTTTCCAATCTGCTGGGTACATTTGGCCAGTGTTTTACTGAAAGCGATCTGCTTATTATTACCGATGTGTACGGGGCAGGGGAGCAGCCTCTCCCCGGGGTAAACGGCAAGGCGATCATCGATGAGATTATAGAAGAAGGGTTTGAAAAAAAATTAATTTATATCCCCAAGCTGGATGATGTAACCCGGTACCTGGATACCAATATAAAAGAAGGCGATATGGTTCTGCTCATGGGTGCTGGGGATATAACCAGGGTAACTGAGGAGTTGCTCAAACGTGAATAATGCCGGATATGTGCAGCAAAGTCTAAACAAAAAGAAAGTTTTTCTAGATTTTGATATCGCCCAACATAGTTCGATCGGTGTAGGGGGAAAGGTTGCTTTTTTTGCCATTGCCGATAACCTAGAAGCGCTGCTGGAAATATATGGTATGGCTGCTGCAAAGAATCTACGCCTGATGGTCATTGGAGGGGGTACCAATATTGTGTTCAATGAAGGGTTCTTAAAGCTTGCAGTGCTTAAGCTGGGCAAGGATTTCGATTATTTCTGCATCAAGGAAAAACATATACAAGCAGGAGCAGGTCTTGGTTTGCAAAAATTTGTCATAAAAGCTGCCAAGGCAGGTTATGATTTTTCGCATCTTGCCGGTATACCGGGGACTTTGGGCGGCGCAGTTTGGGGAAACAGCGGCAATATATGCAGCCATATTCAACAGCTGGACTGTCTGCTCGATGGGGGCAGAAGGGTTACAGTTGCCATGAGCAGCGGAGATTATGGCTACAGGTCTTTTCGCCTGCAAGGCATCCGGGCCATATTGTCCATTGATTGCAAAGCAGCTGTTTTTAATAAATCTATAATTTTTAAAAAAATCAGGGACAATATTAAGCAAAAAAAGCAAACCCAGCCGATTGATGAAAAAAGTGCTGGATGTTTTTTTAAAAATCCGCCTGGTATTGCTGCTGGGAAGCTCATAGAGGATTGCGGGCTTAAGGGGTTTGGCTACGGAGGGGCTGCTGTGTCTGCAAAACATGCAAATTTTATCATCAATCTGGATAATGCCAGTGCAGAAGATATTGATATTTTAGCTAAGATTATCCAGGATACGGTGTATGGTCAATATCACATAAAACTTGAACATGAAGTAAGGATGATTGGGTTCGAAAATGGAGAGCATGATTGATTGTTTCCAACCATTCGGTATAAGGGAAAAGAAGGAGCGCCTAAAAGTAGGAATCATTGCAGGGGGCTTGTCTGCAGAAAGAGAGGTTTCTCTTAAGACCGGAACCGAGATTGATAAAGCATTGAAAAAACTGGGATACAGGACCACCTTTATTGATTTTAAAACAGGTTCATTTGCGCAGTTAAAAAGCATCGATATTGCCTTTTTGGCTTTGCATGGCAGATATGGTGAAGACGGGACGGTACAGGGAATGCTGGAACTTTTAAAAATTCCCTATACCGGTTCGGGGGTGCTTTCCAGTGCGGTGGTTCTGGATAAGATCTTGACCAAAAAGCTGCTGCATTGCCAGGGCCTGCCCACACCCCCCTATATGGTTCATGACTGCCAAAACCCCCGCCCGATTGATAAGGTGGACCAAGCGGTAAAAAAAGACATTGGCTATCCGGTCATTGTCAAACCCAACCGGGAAGGGTCTACCATTGGGATTACCATCGTCAGAAAACCTTCACAGCTCAAAGATGGATTGGCGGAGGCAGGAAGGCATGACCGGATGGTGCTGGTGGAAAAATTTATACAGGGAAGGGAGCTTACATCCAGCATATTGGGCGCAAAACCGCTGGCTCTGCCCATTATTGAGATTCAACCAAAAAGCGGGTTTTATGATTATCAAAGCAAATACACGGTGAACATGACCGAATATTTGGTGCCTGCAGACCTTGCGGACAATATGACCAGCCGCATTAATGACATTGCTTTACAATGCCATACGCTTTTAGGGTGTTGTTCGATTTCCAGGGTAGATTTCATATTAGACCGCCGGGGAACACCTTATGTTCTCGAGGTCAACACCATGCCCGGCATGACCCCTACAAGCTTAGTGCCCAAAGCTGCAAAGGCCGCAGGGATCAATTTCGGCCTATTGGTGGAGATTATTTTAAATGATGCCCATTTAAAGGTTTAAATGAATAAAAAAAACCAGCAAAATAAAAAAATTGCCCGAAGGCGGAGAAAAGTAGCCATAAGGCGTTCCTGGTATTTTTTGCGGATATTCCTGTTGGCGGCATTCTTTGCAGCAGCCATATTTGGTTTAAACTATTTTTACCACAGCAGTTATTTTAAGATCAGCGAGATCAGTGTGGAAGGAAACCAGCATTACAGCCGGCAGGACATGGCCGAACATCTATCCGGATACCATGAAAAAAATATATTTGAAATTGATAAAAAGGATGTTGAGGAACAGCTATTGTCTGAATTCAGCTGGCTCAAAGAAGCAGAATTGAGGAAAGTTTTTCCCAGTAAGTTAATCATCGCTTTGACTGAAAGAAGGCCGCATATAAAAGCCTATTTCAGGGGCCAGGTTTTTTTGTTAGACGCTGAAGGTGTGGTTTTGGAAAAGATGGATGCACAAGAGGCAGAAAAGATGCAAAAATTGGTTTTGGTAAAAAACGCCCTCAATTACAGTCCGGAGCCGGGTGATAAGGTGGCTATAAGAAACGCTTTAAGCTGCGGGGACATATATGGGAGCATGGACAATGAATTACGGGCTTTGTTTGGCCAAGCAGAGCTGAACCAGGCAGGTGAAATTATTTTTATTGCTAAAGACGGCAGGAGAGTGAATTTTGGAGATAGTGTGCATCTGCCCCAAAAAATTAGTATCTTAAGGGAATTATTAAAAGATGAAGCTCAATATACTACAATAGATTTAAAGAATTATGAAATTCCAGTTATCAATTAAAGCGGAGGTTTAAGCTTGCCAGGCAAAGACGAATACATTGCGGCAATCGATATTGGGACCACCAAGATCGTTACCCTTATCGGGAAAATGAAAAAGAACAATGTCCTGGAGATTAAAGGATACGGGATTTCTGAATGCCATGGGATCAAAAAAGGCATTGTCAGGGATATCAACGAAGCAACCAAATCAATTTTAAATTCAGTTGAAGCTGCCGAGAAAAATACAAAGATGTTTATAGATTCGGCCTATATAGGGGTTACCGGCAAGCATATTTCCATTATCAATAACTGGGCTGAAATTAGCATTCATTCACCCAGTAAAATTATCAAAAAAACCGATTTGGACCGGCTGCTGGCCAATGCGAACAAATTGACCCTTGCCCCCCAAAATGAAGTGCTGCACACACTGATCAAACAGTTTGTGGTCGATGATGAGAAAGGGATTTTAGACCCTGTGGGTCTGGCCACAGAAAAACTTGCTGTTGAGCTGCTGGTGGTATACGGATCTTCCACCTTAATTAGGAACACGGTGAACAGCATACGGGGTGCCAAGGTAGAGATCGAGGATATCATATTGGAAGCGCTTGCTTCTGGAGAAGCGGTGCTGACGCCAGAAGAAAAGGATAGCGGGGTTGTGCTTTTGGATATAGGGGGCGGCACCACAGATGTGGCTGTGTATAAAAACAAAAAGATGATCTTTACGTACTGCCTTCCTGTAGGCGGGGACTTGATCACCAACGATATTTCAGTAGGCTTAAACATACCTTTTTCCAAAGCAGAAGAGATTAAAAAAAAGTTTGCCAATGTTGATTATAATTTTTACGAGTCATTAAACCGGGTTAATATGGACGATATAAAAATAGACCGAAACAAAGCGACTTTAAACATAAGGCTGTATTCCATCGTAAACTCAAGGGTCAAGGAGCTTCTTGTACTGGTGAAAGAAAAAATTGAAAGTTATGGTTTTATGTATTCGGTACCCTGCGGGGTGGTTTTAACCGGCGGTGTTTCCCAGATGAAGGGAATTATCAATATGGCCAATACCGTATTTAGCCTTCCTGCCCGGCTTGGGGTGCCCAGTGATGCAGAGGGGCCTTCCGAGGTGGTGGCCAGCCCCATTCATGCCACAGGTGTGGGTTTGATAAAATATGCATTCCAATTGAAAGATTTTTCTGCTGAGCAGCCGGAAGAAAGAAAAAATGGGGGTCTTCTGGCCCGGTTCAGGGAGCTAGTTAACAAAATTTTAAAAAATTAATACCAGGAGGGAACAAGGTGAATATTGAATTTGACAAAAACTATTATGCGGTCATAAGAGTCATCGGCATCGGAGGCGGGGGCAGCAATGCTGTCAACAGAATGATGGAAGATAACATCAATGGGTGTGAGTTTGTGGCCATTAATACAGATGCCCAAGCACTGATGATGTCCAATGCAGATAAAAAAATATTGATCGGAGGCACCGGTCTGGGTGCCGGATCCAATCCTGAAATCGGGCGGGTGGCTGCAGAAAAATCCATTGACTCCATCAAGGAAGCGGTCAAGGATGCGGATATGGTTTTTATAACCTGCGGCGAGGGGGGAGGCACGGGGACCGGCGCTGCCCCGGTTATTGCTTCAGTGGCCAAAGAAATGGGCTGCCTGACTGTGGCTGTGGTTACCAAACCATTTACTTTTGAAGGTACCAAAAGAATGGTTACCGCAGAAGAAGGCATAAAAAATTTGGTTGGAAAGGTTGATACCCTGATTATCATACCCAATGACAAGCTTCTGGAAATATCCGATGAGAATACCACCCTGCTGAATGCTTTTAAGCTGGCCGACGATGTGCTAAAAGCCGGTATTCGGGGGGTTACGGATCTGATTACTCTTCCCGGCCTTATCAATCTTGACTTTGCTGATGTAAAGGCGGTTATAAAAGATGCCGGGAATGCCCTCCTTGGTGATGGGGTTTCTTCGGGGGAAAACCGCGCCATCAAAGCAGCCCAAAAGGCTATAAACAGTCCGCTGATCGAAGCTTCAATTGAAGGGGCTAAGGGAATATTGCTGAATATATCGGGCGGACCGGATTTAAAATTGTTTGAAGTAAATGAAGCGGCTGAGATTATCAGGAATGCGGCAAGCTCGGATTCAAACATTATATTCGGCGCAGTCATAGATGAAAACATGAATGAAAAAATCAAAGTGACCATCATTGCCACTGGGTTTAGTGAAAATATTATAGAAGGTTCCCGGAAAAAAGAGGAAACAAAAAAAGATCCCCAACCCAAACAGGCGGCAAAAAAAGAAACACAAAAAGAAGAAAAGAAGGAAGAAGAAAAAAAAGTTTCTGCTGACGAATTTGACTCATTTGATGATGATTATCTGGATATTCCGACTTTTTTACGGAAAGAGAAAGAATAGACCCATATGTGTGTTTTAGAGGAAAAACATTTTGGCGATGCGGTTTATTTGAACGCTTCCCAAATGGGAACAAAATACGGCATCGATGTTTTTTTTACCTCCAGGCTGGGAGGAAGCAGCAAAAAGCCCTATGATAGTTTAAACTTGGCCTTTCATGTGGGCGACGATCAAAATGCAGTGAAACAAAACAGGCAAAAGGTGTCCACTATGTTTGCGCTGGACGGCCATATATATACGCTTAAACAGATGCATTCAAGCAATATCGTAGCATTGGCATATAAAAATAAGCATCATGTAAAAAATGAGGCGCCGGAAGCTGATGCTCTGGTTACTTCGCTAAAAAGGGCGCCTATTATGGTTTTGGGCGCAGATTGCGGGCTGGTGGTTTTAACCGATAAGGCCAAAAGGCTTATAGCGGTTGTGCATTCCGGATGGAAAGGTACTGCCCAAAAAATAGTGGCCAAAGTGATTGACCATATGCAGCAAAACTTTTCTTGCTGTCCCCGGGATATGGCCATGTACCTGGGACCGTCCATCAGACAATGCTGTTATGATATAGGACAGGAAGTGCTGGATCGGTTTAAAGCAATTGATGGTACGGGACATTATTATCAGAAAAACAATCATAGGTTTTTTTTAGATTTGCCTGCTTTGCTTAAAAAACAGGCTTTGCAAAAAGGTATTTTGGTCCAAGATATCCATGACAGCCATATATGCACCTATTGTGATGGGCGGTTTTTTTCCTACAGGCGGGAAAAAATCACCGGCAGGCATGCAGCGATTGCGGTGCTAAGGAGTTAAAGGTGGACTATAAGCAGAAAATTGATGTGCTGGAACGAAAAATCCATGAGGCTTGCGCCAGGGCCCACAGGGACCCTGGCGAGGTCACCATTATTGCGGCAACCAAATATGCTGATTATACCCAGATACAAAAACTTGTGGATTGCGGAATAAACAGTTTGGGTGAAAACAGGGCCGATCAGCTGGTGAAAAAATCTGAAAAGGTAAAAGGGGATCCACGTTGGCATTTTATTGGCCATCTGCAGAGCAGAAAATCGAAAATGGTGGTGCCTATTGCAGAATATATTCATTCTATCGATACAATAAGCACATTGGCGAAAGTGGGTAAAGAAGCGGCCAAGATCCGGAAGGTCCAAAAAGTACTGGTGCAAATCAATGTGTCTGGGGAAGCCTCCAAATTTGGGATCAACCCCCAGGAAGTGGACAAATTTTTAACGGAAGGCGAAGCAATTGAACATACAGCCATCAAGGGGTTTATGACCATGGCCCCTCTTACCGATGACCGGGAGCTAATTAGAAATATTTTTAGAAATTTAAGGGCGTTGCTCCAGGAATGCAATAGTAAGCTCGACGGCTGCAGTCTTACTGAATTATCTATGGGGATGAGCAATGATTACCAGATTGCAATAGAAGAAGGGGCCACCATGATCAGGGTGGGTTCCGTCCTATTTAAATAGAAAAGGAGAGAAAAATGAGCGGCTTTATTAGAAAAACACTTTCCTTCCTAGGTTTTGCTGAATCTGAAGATTATGATGAAGACATAGCAGAGGATGCTGACCAGGAAGAAGATGTTAAGAAAAAATATTATTCCAGCGCCGATTCTTCAGTTAGCCATCTGCGGCCAAAGAGAAAGGTGTCCTTTTTGAAAACTGCAAAAAGTGAGCAAAAAACCAAAGTCTTGATAGCTGAGCCCCATGATCTTGAAGAGATGCAGGGTATCGGCGAGCATTTCAAACACAATATTCCAGTGATCATCAATTTGCAGAAAGCCGATGCGGAATTGTCAAAGAGGATTATTGATTTTTGCAGCGGCTTGACTTTTGCTTTGGAAGGCAATATACAAAAAGTAGCAGATAAGGTATTTTTGATCACCCCGTTTGATGTTGAGGTTACTTCTCAAGATAAGGAAATCTTAAAGGAAAAGGGGTTGTTTAATCAGTTTTAAGGAGGGTTTCTGTTGCATGTACTTAGTATAATTGGTTGTGGAAATATGGGTGAAGCCATCTTGGAAGGGGTCCTGGACTCTGCTGTATTGGACAAGAGCGGTATTGCTGTTTTTGAAAGGGACCAGGGCAGAAGAGATTACATACAAAAAAAATATTCGGTTTCGGTATATGACCGTTTTGGAGACATTCGATTGGGGCAGTATGTGTTACTGGCAGTAAAACCGCAGGATCTGCCGGAGGTGATAAACGGGTTGGCATCAAAAGAGCTGGAGGAAAAAAAGCTGATCAGCATTGTAGCTGGTGTGCCTTCTACGTATTTTGAAAAAATATTGGGAAAAATTAGGGTTATCAGGGTCATGCCCAATACCTGTGCCCTAGTAAAAAAAGGTGTTTTTGCGGTAAGCAGGGGAACCTACGCTCGAAAGGAAGATGTTGCTTTTACCGATAAGATACTGAGCAATCTGGGCCAGGTTGTGTTTGTAGAGGAAACATTGCAAAACCTGGCCACAGCATTGAGCGGCAGCGGTCCAGCCTATTTTTTTCTATTTTGCAAA
>PWYO01000284.1 GCA_003567835.1 Actinomycetota bacterium
CCAGAAAAAGGCTGAACTTGAATTGGCTCAAAAAAATGAACTCATTCATACCATCATTTGCAATATTCCTATTGGAATTGCAGCCCACACCATGGATACCAAAAAACTGCTTTTTGCCAATGACAGCCTTAAAAAGATGTTTGGGTGCAAGAAAGCGGGGGATGTAGGCGAAGAAGAGATAAAAAAAATATTTTTTGCCCCATTGCGGCAAAACCAGGCAAAAGGTGAAAATACGAAAAGAACATCAAAAAAAGTAAGCCAAAGAGATATTATTCATAAGGGAGAAAAAGGCGTCACAACCTTTATGCATTTGACGCATATATTTCTTTATGGCCAGAATACGGTTGTAACCACCGCTACAGACAATACCAAGATTGTGCAAGCCACCGATGAGGCAAAAAGGCAAAGCCGCCTGTATGCCTTATTAAGCAATATCGACAAAGCAATTGTCCATAACCGCTTAAGCGACCAGCTGCTTTTGGATATCCCCATGATCCTGAATAAATACGGCCAATTTCATTTTTCGTGGGTAGGGCTCTATGATGAAATAGAAGATGTGTTTAAACCCATAGCCACTATGGGTATGGAAAATGTCTTGGAAGAAAACGGCCAGCAAAGGTCATTTGTTTTAGGGCCGGGCATCAGAGAGGGAAAGCCCCTGATTGTCAATAACCTCCAGGCAGCAGACGAATATGTACCCTGGAAGGAAGAAGCGGTGGGACAAGGTTTTTGCTCTTGTGGACTTTTCCCATTTTCCTTCAAAGGTAAATTATTGGGGTTAATTGCAGCCTACTCTACAGATGACTGTTCTTTTACGGCAAAGGAGATTGATTTGTTCAAAGAGGTGACCCATGATTTGTCTTTTGCCTTCCAATCCTATGAGGAGGCAAATTTGAGAGCCCTGCTGCAGAAAGAGATGATCGGGAAAAATTATGAACTTCAAGCCCTCATAGAAGCTTCCCCTCTGGCGATTTTTGAATTGGACCAAGAAGGATGCGTGCAATCAATCTGGAATCAAGCAGCGGAAAAGATGTTCGGGTATAAAAAACAGGAGGTTGTTGGCAAAAAACTGCCCATCGTGCCCAAAGAAAAAATTGGGGAATTTAAAAAACTTGTTTCCCGGGTGCTGAAAGGGGAAAGCTTATCCAATATAGAATTGACCAGAAGGCGAAAAGATGGAAGTAGCATTAACATTATGCTGGCTACCGCACCTCTGTATGACCACCATAAAAATATCATTGGGGTGATGGCCATTATCTCTGATATAACCCAACAGAAGCGGATCATAAATAGGATTTCTGAAAACGAGCAGAATATAAAAAGGCTTTTTTACCAAACCATTGAGTCCATGTCTTTTATCGTGGAGACCAAAGACCCCTATACTTCAGGGCATCAAAAAAGGGTGGCTAAGCTGGCATCATCAATATCCAGGCAGATGGGTATGGATGACGGGCAGAGAAATATACTTGATTTGGCTTCAGTGATCCATGATATAGGAAAGATATACATCCCCCAGTCTATTTTAAGCAAACCGGGAAATTTGACTGAAATAGAGTTTTCTCTGATTAAACTGCATCCGGAAAGCAGTTATCAGATCCTAAAAAACATCGATTTCCCATGGCCTATTGCAGAGATTGTTTTACAGCACCATGAACGACTAGATGGTTCTGGATACCCGAAAGGCCTTCAAGACCAGGATATTTTAATAGAAGCCAAGATTCTTGCCGTAGCAGATGTCATGGAAGCCATGAGTTCGCACCGGCCTTACCGGCCTGCTTCAGGTATAGAAAAAGCCCTGGAAGAGATAAGAAAGCATCGCGGAAAGCGCTATGAGCCGGCAGTGGTTGATGCCGCAGAGAAAGTGTTCAAAGAAAATAAATTTGTATTTTAGGAGGAAATGATGCCCCATGTGATTGTAAAGTTGTGGCCAGGGAAGACGGAGCAGCAGAAAATGCAACTCACCAATATGATTATAAATGATGTTATGGAAGCTGTGGAATGTTCTGCAGATGCAATTTCTGTTGCCATAGAGGAAATACCCAGGGAGCAGTGGTTTGAACATGTTTATTATCCAGACATAGAGGGGAAAAAAGAGAATTTATACAAAAAACCTGGTTACGGCCCTAAAAAGTAACAAAGAATGGGTGTCTTCTTATGGCTGCATTAGGGTAAGGCTTCATTTAGTCCGCTAAATATTGATTGAATACATTCAGCTGAATGCAGTGATTTTTTAGAAATCACATCCTTTCATACAGATGAATGATTTACAATTAAAAGAAAGGCTCATTTAATCATTCAATTTTAAGACACCTGGTTCATTGCGACCGGACACTAGGCGGTTATAAAAACGCCGAAAAGTTATTTAAGGAAATACTTTTAGGTTCAATCCGAAGAATACTCTAAGGAATTGCTTTATGATTTTTTCAGTCGAGGATAAACAGTCTTGGAGTGATTATTGTAAAGTCCAATGATATTTTTGAGAAAAATATAATTGATAAATACAAGACAGAACATAATAACAGATGCGCCTTGCTCCAGGACTAATGCGAAAAATATGAGAATATCTGTTGTTAAAAGTGAAAAACTGAGATAAAAGGTCTGGAACACAATGCAGCCTTGGATATAGGATAAGCATCAAACACAAACTTACAGACATGAAAATTATACAATAAATAATTTAGATTTCGACCTCTTGCATGGTTATCCTGCTAGCGCCGTTCATTTTCTTACTATGCAACGTATAAGCATATTTTACCTATTTGATATTCTGCAGTTTCCACTTTAAAAAAACCACTGTTCCTCAATTGAACTGGGAAAGTTTGGCAGGGTATTGGTTCTTTTTATGAAATTTGTTGTATTTTGGTATAATAATTTATACTATTTCTCCAACATAATAGGCAAAAAAATAAATGAATTTTTTTTGCAAATTTATGAAAACTATTTCAAAATTAACATTAATTTTAGAATCGTGTACATAAATGATTGAAGAAAGAATTATTGCCAAAGTTGCAGAGCTCTTCTATATAAAGGGGATGCGTCAATATGAGATTGCCAAAAAATTTAATTTTTCTGCTGCAAAATTATCAAGGATAATCAGGTATGCGAGAAAAAGCGGCATTATAGAATTTAGGATCAAAAAATTTGATAATCGCATTTTTGAATTGGAAGGTGAGCTTGAGGAAAAATATGGTATCCAAGAAGTGATCGCTTATTACAATTCTGATATGGAGGATTATGATGAAGATTTTTTATTCCAGCAAGTAGGTATTCTGGCATCGGGTTATTTAAAAAGGGTGCTCAGGGATGA
Source organism: Actinomycetota bacterium (assembly GCA_003567835.1). GTDB lineage: Bacteria > Actinomycetota > Humimicrobiia > Humimicrobiales > Humimicrobiaceae > Halolacustris > Halolacustris primus. Next base: position 3,308 of record PWYO01000284.1, read on the forward strand.
TATTAATATCGCACTGGCATGGGGTAAAACTCTTTATAATTTTGTTAAGAATGTCAAAGTTGAAAAAAAATTTAAAACGAAAATTTTTTCCACATTAGGTGGTGCTAATCTTATAACTCCTGAATATCAGAATAATTATCTGGTGCACAGCTTAAGTGAAAGAATAGGCGGATCAGCTTATTTGATGTATCTCCCAATTGTAGCCACCAACCCCGTAGATAATTTGATAGAAATGAATAACAATATTCAAAATTTTATTGGTTCCACGTCAAAGATCGATTATTATTTCCATGGTATTGGGGTTGTATCAGAAAGAGCAAAACTTTACCCCCATCATGGTTTCGACCAGGAATTTATCAATAAACTCAAAAGAAAAAAAATAGTAGGTGAAATAGGTTTTAATTTTTTCGATGTAGATGGTAATTTTATAGAATCAGGAATAGAAGACAGATCCATCAGGTTAAGTGCTAGCCAGATAAAAAAAATGAAGATGAAAATTGCTATAGCATGCGGTAAAGATAAAGTTATTCCTCTTAAGGGTTATTTAAAAACAGGTCTCTGCGATGTTCTTATTACTGATTCTAAGACTGTTCGTTCCCTATTGTGTAAAGCATAAATCAAATTTTTGCGTTGAACATAAGATAGGCAGGGCAACAAAGTAGGGATATTGGTTGTGATGATAAAGATAAGCAAGGCAGTCTGAATTTTTTAAGGCCAAAAAAATATATATTTCCCTTGGTCCTGCTAACCAAAAATTACGTAAACAATGTGGGTAACCTTATTTTGGTTTCTCCTGTTGGGCATTTAATAACAGCAGTTCTATTATATATTTATCAGCTAGGCTTTCTAACTAGATTTTTCAGAATGGAACAATTATTGCTGCTGTTAATTGTAATTGTAGCAATAAGTGGCATTTTGCAACTATACAATGATTGAACTGCGATAAACAAAGAACCAGCAGGATCTTTTATATTGCTTAATATGCAGACTGAAAATCATAGGCTTTCGCATTCATTTGAAGAAGGCAATAATAGACATATGAAGTTTGAAGAGATCAGATGATAGGGTTATTAAAAATTGGCCATTTTCAATTTTAAGCTTTTCAACTTTTAACAACAGATCATTAAGACAAACTTGACAATTTTTATTTTACATCCTATATTAGTCTATACGATAAGGAAGAAATATAATCATGTGAAAGAAATTTCGTTTTATATGCAATTCAAATTGTCCCTTTCGGTTGCTGCAATGTCTAAAGAACAAAAAGATACGTACTTAGCCGCTAATTGTGCTTATAAAATCATCCAATTTGATTTTGACCACCCAAAGGAGTAATAGGCAATCTTATGACAGCTATAAAAATATCTGATTATTTTAGTTTTCAGCAAGGAATGTATATGCTTCAGAAAGTAACTATGGGCAGGATAGTAGGGAGACTATCATTTTTTCAGATAGGACATCTTCATCCCCTAAAGTTAGTAGAAAATCTTGTTTCTGGTACCGTCTTTAACCTGTTTTATTTTTTGAGAAACGGGTCCAATAAATATAACTACAGCCCATTTCGATATGAATGAAAAAACTACCCACACCTTTGCTGGAAAATTTTTAGATTTAAGCCGGGTACCAGAGGTTCTAACACGTACAAATTTTCTAATTGATATAATAAAAAATAAGAAAGGTGAGAAATGAAACTTACAAAAGAAGAAAGAGTTA